>CACZLE010000001.1 GCA_902781945.1 uncultured Eubacteriales bacterium
TTCCAGCCTGATCTGAACTAACTTGTGTGGCCATCCTTGTGATGGTCTGTTTGCTTTTCCCTTCTTTCCGGCGGCCCGTTAATTGAATGTTTCAAACTTTTTCTTCGGAAAAGAATTATCCGTATGGAAGGTAAATGGGTATTCATCTAGGGAGAGCGTTAGCCGGACTATTCTACGGACGTTGATCTGGACTGTGTTTATTTCACTGCTGTTTGGAATCCTTAGCATGCTGATCGTCGATGGCTTCCGGCTGAAACTTCTATTAGGAGTCTTGCCCAGTCTAATCTTATATTGCTTTATTGAGATCACAATGGCAACGGTGATCTATCTTGGTTATGCAGCCACCGTAAAACCCACTCAAACAATAAAGGGCCGCGCTCCAATTAGAGTGGTGGTGATGTTGAACCTGGTGTTTTACATTCTTATCTCTATATTGTGCGTTGGCATTACCGGAGAAACAGTAAATAACATCAATAGAATTAAGCATAAAACGGACAATCTTTCAGTTTGGACGGCTGTTCAAGACTATGGTGTTTTTTTCCCTGTTTCTTCGGGGTTGGATCAAGATGCGATTCGACGAGGTGAATACCCCCTCGATATTCCGGGATATGAGTTTTTCAAGTATGCAAATAAAAGCGAAGATGCGATATATGCGGCATCCGTACCATTTATGGAAATAAACGCATCGTATAATACCGATATTCTGACCCGTATTTTCGTTGTCAACTCAAACTATCTTTCTTTATTCCCTATAAAAGATTCTTCCGGAGAAGATGTGCACATTGATCAGGCGGAGCAGAGATCGGTATACCTGGTTCCGGAGAGATACAGGCAGCAGGAAGCCGACATTATTAAAGTGTTGTCAGAAGACCGGCGATCGTTTCATGATGGCCTTCATGTAGCGCTGTATGAATATGAACCGATGCCTCTTGCACGGGAGGTTAAGATTATCTATATTGCGGACGACCAGGAATTTTTCTCTATCAATACTGACGTGGAACCCGCGAACTACAATATGATAAGGAACGCCATTGTACAGGTCCTCACAGACGGAAACTGCCTTGTTCCGGACATTAATCTCTTTGGCAGCCGCCCATCCCTGTATATTCCCTTGCAAGGTCTTACCCCCTCAGATAAAAAAGCATTGTTAATGGATGAACTAAAAAGCAACTCGCTCGATGATAACTTGTCGAGTTTCGTTCAGCCAAACATGCTTATCATGCAGGAGATTGACGAGCTGCGCGTGCAAACAAATGCCTTGCTCATTGTTTTAGCCCTATTTATCATCTTGATGTTGATCGCCATCTATCAGGCAATAGCATCAATGTTTAGACTTAATGAATATAAGTGCTTCATCCTTTTGTCTCTGGGGCGGCCAAAGAGGGAGACTTTACGTGGGATACTGCTTCCAATTGTTGTTGCTCAAGCTATGATTTTTGCCGGAGGGGTCATTCTTTTTGGATGGAAAAACTTACCTGCACTGCTCATTGTACAATCGGTTGAAATCATAATTGCAGTCATAATGATTTCAGCAGGAGAAAAGAAAAACATTCTGAGCGTATTGAAGAAAGGGACTTAAAAATGGAAGTTGTAAAAATGGAAAACATTACCATGCGGTATGGGGCAAAAACAGTACTCAGCCGTTTTAACCTTGCGGTTGAAAAAGGCGAATTTTTGTGCCTGATGGGTGAAAGCGGGGCGGGGAAATCAACGCTTCTGAATATGATTGGTCTATTAGAAAAGCCAACCATCGGAACCGTAAGTATTATGGGGGAAAAGGGACTGGCGCCCAGTTCATTAGCCGCCAACAGTCTGCGCAGAGAAAAATTAGGCTTTTTATTCCAAAACTATGGACTCATTGATAATGAGGATATCGACTACAATCTGGGCGTCGTTCGAGAAAAACAGCTTTCCCGCGATGAATTTAACAAAAGAAAAAATGGTATTCTTCATGACTTGGGTTTAGGATCGATTAAGACCAGCACAAAGGTATATAAACTATCTGGAGGAGAACAGCAGCGTGTCGCACTTGCGAGGCTCGTGTTGAAAAATCCTGAGTTGATCCTTTGTGATGAACCGACTGGGTCTTTGGATATGGGAAATGCAGAGATGGTCATAAACCTTCTTTTGAAAATGAACCAAGGTGGCAAAACTGTCATTTTGGTTACCCACGATCCCAGGATTGCTGAAAAAGCGAGCAGAGTGATTACGTTGAGCCGCATCAAATAGTGTTCGCTCGTGCTCAGTATTTACTTAGTGAAAAAAGACAGAGGCTAATGAGGTTGTTCTTCCTCATGATCTTGAGCTTCATGTAATACTCGAGCTGCAGGTTCACGCTTCAGTTGGCTTCGTAATTCATCCATAAGGCTAGAGGAACTAAAAAGCATTACGCAGTGCCAAACGATTTCAACAAGGTCTTTAATTTCGTCAAAGGCACACGAGTTAGGCTTCCAAACCACGCATGAAAAACAAAAAAATATTTGGAAAAGTTGTAACCTGTTTCTTCGATTAAATCGTTATATAAATGAATGGGCATGTTAAGTGTTGTTGCCCAATGACAGAAATGGAAATAATCTATTCGTAAAGGAGGAAATGCATATGTTCAAAAAAAGGAGAAGCCTGTTCTGTTTTCTGATTGCGGCCATTCTGATGATTTCTGCTTCAACGAGTGCATTTGCCGCTTCACCAAATGAAACACGGTACAATAATACTGTGATGGCAAGCAGCTCTGCATCTATTTCTGACAGCGGATTGTTGACGGTAGTTAATCAATTTCAAGGAATCAGAGGCAAAACAACCAAAGGTGAAATCACAACCTACATTGAGAAAAAAACGCTTGGCTTTTTCTGGACACGAGTGGATATTGGACAACCAAATAATGAGTGGTACGATGTCGTATATAATTACTTGTATGATGGCACCCATACATTCCAGTTAAAAAACCATGGGACATATCGGATCACCGTTGTCTATGTCATTTCTGGATCTGGTGGAGAAGCTGATACCATCACGCAGACAATGACAAAATCATATTAAAGACATCACCAACATCCTTGCAAGAAAGGGATGGTGCTTATGTGGATTCTTTAATTGAATAATGCAGAAAGAATGGAATCAATTTCCATAGCCCAACAAGAAAGAAGCTTTACAGGTAAGTGAGAATATGAAAAAGAAGAACCGGAACAGTATCAGAGCTATTATAATTATTCTATCAGTGTTTGCTGTGATAATAGTAACGCTGTCTTTTTGCTTGATGAAGCATCTTATGGGTGTTTCAAAAGAAAAGACCGAAGCAGAGGCGCGTGCGTTTCATAATATAGATGAAACCTGGCAAAGTATTCAAGCCACGAATGATGATGTCTCGGCCATGCTTTTCTTTCCGTCCGACAGAAGCAGTCATTTCTATTCGATTTACAGCAAGCACAAAGGATTATCAAATGGGTATTTTTTCAGGATTGGCGGTACGATAAGCGAAATAAGCAGCGAATGTGTGCAATTCGTTTTTGAAGATTATAATAGCCATATTTACGCCTCCATGAATAAACAGAAAATCTGCAAGGTAGAGATAGACGATGGCGATCATGTGAATACCATACTGCTGAATGAGAATGATCCGTTTATACTTGTCTTCCCGTCGAACGCAGGGAATGTAACCTTGTACAATATATACGGGGAAGTCGTTGCCCCCAGGAAAAGAGATGTGCCATAACAAGAAGTATAAAATCATTAACAGTGATAGAATCCTTTGGGTGCTATTTGGAGCATACTGTATAGCGTTATTTCTTATACTCTTCGTGAGAAAAAGATTTAATATTGGTGATGAGCCATATTGGGAACAGGTGAAAATGAGCATAAATCTCGTTCCTTTCAGAACAATTTACGGGAGCGTCTATTTGATTGTTCATAGAACAAATCCATATCTGATACCTCATGAAATAATCAGTCTCTTGGGAAACTTCGCTTTATTCATGCCGTTTGGTTATTTCATCCCGAGACTGTTTGAGAAATACAGGGTGTTCATCAAGTTTATCTTGTTTACTTTTGTGGTTCTGCTATCCATTGAGACACTTCAAGTTCTAACAATAAGAGGATGTTTTGACGTGGATGACATCATATTAAACCTCGCGGGGGCTGTCATCGGCTTTTTTATAGCAAGAAAAGTGAAGTCTCGGAAACAGAGGGATGCTGCAAGCTGACAACTTGCAGCATCCCTCCGTTGATTATCATTCCTTGGTTTTACTGCCTTTTAACAGCACCAACCTGTTTAATTATAAAGTCCATGTCGTAGTCCCCGTAAACTGTAAGATCGAATGCGTAAGAGCATCTTCTATTCTGCGGAGTACAGTAACTTGATCGCAGACAATCCTGCAAAAAAGCTGAATGCTAAGGGCGGCACACCCAAGAAAGACAAGAATGTCCTTTCGGACGAGCAGGCGAAGCTCCTGTTGAATACCGTCCGTGATCTGCCGCCGTATGTGTTTGTCATGATCGGTCTCTATGCCGGTCTGCGGCGGGAGGAAATCCTTGCTCTCAAATGGGACTGCGTTTTTCTGGAAGGAGCGGTTCCCTATATCTCTGTCAGGCGGGCTTGGCGTTCTGAACACAACAGGCCGGTAGTATCGACAGAGTTGAAGACCAAAGCGGCAAAGCGGGACGTTCCCATTCCGAAGTGCCTTGCCGATTGCCTGCGGGAAGAAAAAGAAAAGACCGCTTCAGAATACGTCATCGCTGACAGTAATGGCGACCCGCTGGCCGATTCACAGTTTCGGCGCATTTGGAACTATATCAAAATCCGCAGCACAAAGGAGCGAACGATCTATCGGTTCGTCAACGGTCAGGCAATCAAAAAGCAATTCAAGCCTGAGCCGGGGCAGAAATGCGTCAATCGGGATCACATCACCTATTGCCTGGATTTCGACGTGACGCCTCATCTTTTGCGGCATACCTATATTACGAACCTGATCCACGCGGGCGTTGATCCGAAGACCGTTCAGTATCTGGCAGGGCACGAAAACAGCAAAGTAACTATGGACATTTACGCCAAGGTCAAGTATAATAAACCCGAACAGCTTTCCGCTGTAGTAAACGGTGCTCTCAACCCCCTTCGGGAATAAAAGAGCCTGCCGGATTTGCACCTTTTCAATAGTTAAAAAGCGGGGGAAAGAAAGGCAGTACAGCAAAAAAACCTAGTAAAATCAAGGGTTTCAGCGTTCGATCCCAACCGAGTACGGCCTGAAGGCCGCCCGTCGTGCTCCCCAGTTCAGCAAGCGCTGATCGCCTATCAGAAATATTCAAAGTCCGGAAAATTTTCAGATTTTCCGGGCTTCTTTTATTGGTCATTAGGGAAGGACCATGCTATAATAAGGTATCTTTTTTCGGAGGCGGAGAGGAATGAGAAAGGCATTCAAACAAATTGCGTTTTGCGCTTTGGGGCTGATCCTTTTTTGCATCGTCTGCCGCCTAACGGTCTTTCATGGATATACTGCTCATATTCCGCTGCATTTCGCGCAAGACAGCGCGCTGGGCGAAGCTGTTCCCAGGTTGGAAGTGGAAAGGCCTGACGTGGCGCATTTGGGGACGGCGGTATGGCACGGAAGTTTTGTCAGCGTACCGGTTCAACCGGACCGGCCCGGTACCACTGACCTGCGGATCCTGGATCAAAACGGCGAAGAGCTTGGCTTCTACATGCTGCGCGTCGGTCGATTTGGCACGGTCTATGACTGGCAAACGGGCGGGTTCACCGGCGACACAGCTGTGTTGATCGCAGTGACGCTGTTCTGGCTGTCGGTGAGCGCCATCATGGTTTGGCATTATTCGCAGGCGAAGGGTGCGGCCTATTACGCCTATTCCACGATCTATTATGCCGGCTTTTCGCTGTTTTCCCTGGCGACGGGACTGCTGATGCTGCGCGTCACCCTTTCGCATATACTGCGTCCGGCGGATTTCAGCATGTTTTCGGCATATGGCGTCATCAACGGGGCCAGCAAACAGTTTATGATGCTGACCATGCCGGTGATGATCTTTTTTGCCGTTGCCATGGCCATCAGCAATATCGCCCTTCTGCGGCATGAAAGGGCGGCGGTCCCCAATACCTTGGGTCTGGCGGTCAGCCTGCTGCTGATCGTCGGGGAGGGGATCGGAGCGCTTCTCTTTTTCCGGGATTTTTCCGGATCAGAATGGGAAGGACGGGTTTCTAACACCCTGGAGAATGTGTACGCCACAATTTTCGTCTACTTTGAATGTATGCTGGTGGGCTCCGCCATCTGCGGCGTCAAGGCGGCCAGGTATCAGCCTGCTATGGATAAGGATTTTATCATCATCTTGGGCTGCTGGTTCAGGAAGGACGGCACCCTGCCGCCGCTCCTGCAAGGGAGAGTGGACCGGGCGCTGAGTTTCTGGCGTCGGCAGAAAGAGGAAACGGGCAAGGAAGCGATCCTGATCCCTTCCGGAGGGCAAGGAAAAAACGAGCCCATGGCGGAGGCCGAGGCCATGCGGCGGTATTTGGTCTCTCAGAACGTGCCGGAAAGGGCTATCCGGATGGAAGCACAGTCGGCAAACACATTCCAGAATATGGCGTTTTCCAAAAAGATCGTGGATGAATTGGACCCGGGCGGCAAGGTGCTGTTCGCTACCACCAATTATCATGTGTTCCGCAGCGGATTGTGGTCCAATCTGGCGGGCCTTCATGCCGAGGGCATCGGCAGCCGGACAAAATGGTGGTTCTGGCCCAACGCCTTTATGCGGGAATGCCTGGGCCTGCTGAAAAAACGCTGGAAGCAGGAGATCTTTTTGCTGGCCCTGTTGATCGTGTTCTTTGGCGTTCTGTCCATGGTGCTGGGGTAAAAGAGCTATTCTTTTTTCTGCTTGTGTTCCCGCCGGATGCCGATTTCCTCGGCGCGCTGATAGCCCAGGGTGATGGTATCGTTGCCAAAGCGCCTGCGCAGGGTATCCACGGCGGCTTCCATCTTTTCCTGCTTTTCGCGATCCTGTTTGGGCACTTCGGCGGGGGAGGCCAGATCCAGAAAGTCCGTTTGTTCCATGGATTGATCGGCAGGCAGCAGTTTGGATACACCCACGGTCAATGCGCGGATGGGGGCGTCCGGACCGATCTGCCAGTTGGCATGGATCAGCGCCATGGCCACCTCCCGGATCTCGTGCTGCAAATAGGTGTGATGGTCCAGGGAGGTTTGCCTGGAAATCACCCGCAGGGCCGGGGTTTTGATCTGCACATTGATCACCGCGCCCTTGAGGCTGTGACGGCGCAGCGTCATGGCCACGTGATCCACCAGCGAGGCGATACCGGCGCTGACTTCTTCCTCTTTTACCAGATCCCGCCGGAAGGTCATGCCCCGGCTGACGGATTTGATCTCCGGCGCGTCGCCCCAAAGGCGCACAGGCTCGTCATCCAGGCCGTTGGCGTAGAGCCAAAGCTGCTCTCCGCCCTTTCCCAACAGCTCCCGCAGCCGCTCCTGGCGCTGCCGGGCCAGGTCGCCGATGGTGTAGATCTGCTTTTTATTTAATACTGTTACAGCGGAGCGGCCCGCGAACATCAGATCGCTCACCGGCAGCGGCCACAGGATCTCCTGATAGTTTTTCGGGCTGATCACGGTGGTCGCGTCGGGCTTTTTATAGTCGCTGCCCATTTTGGCAAAGATCTTATTGTAGCTGACGCCCACCGATATGGTGATGCCAATTTCCGTGCGCACCCGGTCTCGCAGGGTATCCGCCAGCTCCCGGGCGGTGATGCCGTAATAGCGAGGCGCTCCGGTCATGTCCAGATAGGATTCGTCGATGGAGGCGGGCTCCACATATTCGGTATATTCGTGGTAGATATCGTTGACTTTTTCTGATATTTCCTTATACAGATGATGCCGCGGCGGCACGAATACCAGATCCTTGCATTTGCGCTTGGCCTGCCAAACGGTATCCGTGGTGCGCACGCCGTATTTCTTGGCGATCTCGTTTTTGGCCACCACCACGCCCAAGCGATCCTCCGGGTCCCCCGCCACGGCCAGGGGCACGTCGCGCAGTTCCGGATGATCCAGGCATTCGCAGGAGGCGAAAAAGTTGTTGCAGTCGCAATGAAAGATCAGCCGCCGTTTCTTTTCAGTCATGGCTTTGCTCCTTTACGGCCTGATAGATCATATCCATGCGGCATTGCGCTAATTGCTCTGTCGGGTCGAGCTTCCGATCCAGCCATTTCATGGCGTTATCCTCACTGAAGATTACGGGCATGCGGGGATGGATAAAGGCGATATCCGGCGCGGCGTCCCGAGTGAGGATGGAGCAAACCGGCAGCCTGCGATCCGGCTCATAGCGATAAATGGCCGCCAGAAAGATCACCTCCTGCCCACGGGGCCGGATGGCGTGCTTGATCTTTTTGATATGCCTGAATCTGCGGGTAGGGGACAGGCGTTCTTCTTCAATCTGTACGGATGGGGAAAGTTCCTCGGAGGTTTCAAACAGGCTTTGCTGCAAATCTCTGCTTTCCCATTCGTAATACCAACTGGCAGGGATCAGGCAGCGGCGCTCTTGCATGGAATCCCGAAACAGAGGGGAAGAGGCAGCGGTTTCACTGCGGGTATTGATGATCAGCCCCTTGCCATCCTTGCGGTGAAAGCCCCATTCCATGGGAAAGGCCGCCGTTTGACCGCTTTTGCTCAGGGCCAACGCGGCGACGACCTGGGAAGGAAAGGCCTCGCCCCGAACCACCGTGTTTTCGCCGGTAAGAGCCAGCTGCCGCCGCCCGGCTTCCTCCAGGATGCTTTTCAGCTTTTCGGATGATTCCACATCCAGATAAAAACGGCTGCACATGGGCGTCCCTCCCTTCTGCTTTTATTATAGCATTCCGCAAAAAAACGGGCAAGCCCGGGCAGTTTTTTCTTGTGTTTGTCCGCTGTCCATGCTATACTGAAAAAAACGAAAACAGGGGGAAATATTATGGCGTACATCCAGATGAATATCATGTCGGAAAGCCTGATGCGCACGGTGAATGTGAATGTGATCCTGCCGGCGGACAAAATCTATTTCCCCGGCTCCAAGCCCGTGGACGCGAGACCCTATAAGACCATGTATCTGCTCCACGGCATCTTTGGCAGCCAGTATGACTGGATCAACCGCACCAGTGTGCAGCGCTGGGCGGAGGAAAAGAACCTGGCTGTGGTGATGCCCGCGGGAGAAAACATGTTTTATGTGGATCAGGAGGCGGGCCACAACTATTATGGCGAATTCATCGGCAAGGAGCTTGTGCGCCTGACCCGCCGGATGTTCCCACTGTCTGAAAAACCGGAGGATACCTGCATCGCGGGCCTGTCCATGGGCGGCTACGGCGCGCTGCGCAACGGCCTCAAATATGCCGACACCTTCGGCCACATCGCGGGTCTGTCCGCCGCTACCATCACCGACACGGTGGCGGAACGCACGGATGACGTGGGGCCCTTCTTCCAGACCCGCCGGTATGCCGAGGCCGTGTTTGGCGATGTGACCAAGGTGAAGGGCAGCGACAAGGACATCTATTTCCTGGCGGAGCGCCTGGCGGCGCTGGGGGGCAAAAAGCCGCGCATCTATATGGCCTGCGGCGTGGATGACGGATTGCTTTCGGGCAACCGCAAGCTGGCTGAATATCTGAAAAAGAAGAATTTCGACGTCACCTATGAGGAAGGTCCCGGCGCCCATGAGTGGGATTTCTGGAATCGCCATATCAAGCGTGTCATCGATTGGCTGCCCCTTACGGGAGAAGACGGCATCAACAGCGGCAATGTGACGCGCCGCTGACGCCATGGCCGGTATATTTGAGACCGTTTATGCCTGGGTCCGCCAGATCCCGCCCGGCAAGGTGGCCACCTATGGCCAGATCGCCCGGCTTTGCGGCATAGCTCGCGGCGCGCGCGTGGTGGGCTATGCCATGGCCTCCTGTCCGGCGGGCAGCGGCGTGCCCTGCCATCGGGTGGTGGACCGGGAAGGACGCACCAAGAAGGCCTTTGATACCTTTATGCCCGATACCCAGCGCATGCTGCTGGAAGCGGAAGGCGTCGCCTTTCTGCCGGATGACCGGGTGAATATGGCGGAATGCCTGTGGGACAAGTAAAAAACGGCCCTGCCATTGTTTGTGGCAGGGTCATTGTTTATGGATGCATTTCTACGGTTATTGTTTCCAATGGCTGCGAGGGCTGTGCGTGTAGATTCTTGAATACGGCCAGCGTGTAGTTATCCAGCAATTCGCTGCGGCCCAGCGTGCCCCTTTGCACATACAGGCCCTTTTCCTCGTTGATAGTGTGCTGGGAAAATTCATGAGTGATCCCTTCGGGCAAAATGGTATATGCATCGCTTTCCGGATCGCGGGAGACAAAGCGGAGATAGGGGAACTCGGTCAGGACTCGCCCGTCGCCCACAAAGTCAAAGGCAGCATGGAAAACCGCAGAATCCGTTACGGCATAGGCGATCCGGTAGCGCAGCTCCTGGGGCAAAACGGTAACGGTAATTTCATCAATCGAAATACCCAGGGATGGGAGCGGAATAGGCACGGAGCCTGCCCGCAGCTCCTTCACCGTATCATTTGCCCGGAAGGTATATTCCAGCGAGGCGATTTCCGCACGATCATAGTCATAGGAGAATTCTTCAAAGATATCCCGCAGGGGAAGCAGCTGCACGTACAGGCTCAGGACTCGCTCCGCCTTAAAGGAATCGAAGGGGATTTCCATGGTGCCGGTATAAATGCCAGTCTCTTCATCCAGGACGCTGCCCATGCTGCCGTATACGTCATAATAATCCGCTCCGTCCACGCTGCTGAGGTCAAAATCCACCTCCCAGGCGCTGGCATATCCGCCTTCCTGCCATCGTTCCAAAATGGTGCGACTGTCCGCAGGAGGATTGGCAGGGTCCCAATTCAGGTGCGTCAGTGCGTACCAGGATTCATCTGTGATGCCGTCGAAAAGCAGCATATCCTTTTCCTTGGGGATGACGTCATATACAAGATGGCAGGTCATGCCGTCGTAGGCCGCCTCACGGAATACGACTGTAGCATGACCGCAATCCACTGTTTTAAGGTCATGCAGAAAATCATCCGCTGCCGCCTCCGGCACCTCCGCGTTTTGCCGATGGCTGGCGGCAAAGTCCAGGATGCCGAACCCGTGCGTCAGGGCAAACGCTACGGTGGTTATGGCCAGCATAGACAGGATGATCAACGCCATCATGAAACCATAAGTCAGTTTTCTTTTCACTTTGTATCCTCCCAATGCGTTTTCATAGAATTGGTCGCGCTGGCGGGAGGATGTGCGCAAACCGGATAAAGCCGTATTGATCGAATGCTGGAGCGCTTGCGCCAAAACCTCATTCTTCATTTGTTTCACCTCCCGTCAGCGAGCTTTTCAGAAGCGCCTCTGCCTTTCTTAGCCGCCGCTGCACCGTGGCTTGGGATGATCCCAGGGCGGCGGCGGTTTCCTGCATGGTGAGTCCCTGAAAATAATAGAGCAGGATCACTTGCTTGTATCTGTCCGGCAGGTCCATCACCAGCAGCGTCAGGGATTCATCCCGGGGTTCCATGGTCAGCAGCTGCGGCGGCAGCTCCTCCAGGGATTTTTTCCTGTCGATATGCCGAAACCAGGCTGTCCGTTTGTAATCCTTGCAGGTATTGATGGCGATGCGCAATAGCCACGCCTTTTCATTGCTTATTTGCTGGCATTCATATGCTTCCATATGGTTCCAGGCCTTGATCCAGGTATCCTGGGTGGCGTCCTCCGCCTGCCCTTGATCGGACAGATACAGATAGCAGGTTTTCAGGATCGTATCGGAATAGGCGTCGATCCATCGCCTGAGCCTTTCTTCGCGGTTCATGCCGGGTACCTCAGCACGATCCATCGCCGATCACCTCCTTCACCTATTCAGACGAGCGAGCGGCGGCATATTATTCATATTCTCCCATTTTTTGACAAAAAAATATCCCGGCAAGGGCCGGGAGGAAACATCACAGGGTTTTGACCATCATATAATTGTTCGCATAGGTGCCATCTTCGTATTTCATGCCATGGGGACGGGTGCCGTAAACCTCGAAGCCGTATTTGACGTACAGGTTCAGGGCCCGGCGGTTGGCGGCCACCACCTCCAATTCGATCTGCTCGAAATCATGCGCCCGGGCAAAGGCGATCAGCCGTTCCATCAGGGCAGAGCCGATCCCCAGGTGCCAATAATCCTTGCGCACGGACATGCCCAGATCGGCGCGATGCCAGGTGCGGCTTTTGGCGCCGTGGGAGTGCACGTCGGCACAGGCCACGATTTGGCCATCCTTTTCAGCCAGCAGCATCAGGGTGCGGGGATCGCTCGCGCGCCCGGCCAGAATGGCGGCCTCGGCCTCTTCGGTATAATTGAATTCCTCCGGCGCGCGCAGCAAAAAGCGGGTTTCGCCCAGCATGATGTGCATGTATTGCAGCATGCGGGCGGCGTCCTCCGATGCGGCGGAGCGGATCGTGCAGGTGTTGCCATCCTTCAGGGTGGCGGTCTCGGCGGGATAGATCATGGCGCTTCCTCCTTTGTATTGTATAATGGTCCCAGGGGTGCATACCGGCGGGCGATCCATTTGCAGATGCCGTCCAACCCGGGATAGATCATGCGCTCGGAAATGTTGATGTAGTCCAGTTTGTCCCGGATCTCCAGCTTGGCCTTGTGATCAATGATGATGCGGGTGAAACGCTCGCTTTCCGGCAGGTCCAGCAGCGTGACGGCGGGATCGGAAACCACGGAGAACAGAGCGTACTGGTTGGCGATGCGGTTGACGGTGGAGGCGGGCTCGAAGAACAGGGCGAAGGGACGGGTGGAATAGGCCCGCAGAGTATCGAAATTCTTGGCGAGCTCATCCAATATGTCCCGGGTAAAGATGACGCCCTTCTGTTCCTTTAATTTATGGCGCAGCACAGCGGGCAGCTGATCGTTCACGTCGGTCATATCGATGCACCAGATGACGCCGTCGCGGTCATAGGCGGAAAGATCCTCCGTGGCGAAATGCGCCGCCACCAGGGGGGAATAGGTCCAGTCCAGCAGCCGGGTGGGCAGACCAAATTGCTGCCCCATGGCCACGATCTCCCAAAAGGATTCGCAGTTTTGCAGTTCCGCGTAGCCGTATTTCTGAAAAGAGCGCAATATCATCTTTTCCAGTCCCAGATCATGGGGGCAGGCGCGGTTGAGAGAAGGAGTCAAGGCCCATTCGGCGTCGCTCATGCCGCGAAAAACGCGGTTATTGCGGTAGCGCAGGATGGCGGGGTCCCAGACGCCCTCGAACACGGCGGAATGCAATTCGTCCCAGCTTTTGACGGTTAGTTCGCGCATAATGGCCTCCTGGTGGATGAATGGACACAGTATAGCATATACAGGCGGGCATTTCAAAGGGAAAACGCAAAAAGTTTGACTTTATCGGACAAATATTTTATACTGAAAAACAGAAATAAACCTATTTAAAGGAGGCAATACACATGAGCAACACTCCCACTCCCCATATCGGCTGCAATCCCGGCGATTTCGCGCCCACCGTGCTGATGCCCGGCGATCCCCTGCGCGCCGAATTCATCGCCAGGACCTATCTGCAAAACGCCAAGCTGGTCAATAACGTCCGCGGTGTTCACGGTTACACCGGCGAATACAAAGGCAAGCCCGTTTCCGTCATGGCCAGCGGCATGGGCATTCCGTCCATCGGCATCTATTCCTACGAACTGTTCAACTTCTATGGCGTGGAAAACATCATCCGTATCGGCTCCGCCGGCATGCTGAATCAGGATCTGAAGCTGCGCAGCGTGGTGGCCGCCATGAGCGCCTATTCCAACAGCGATTTCGGCGCGCAGTTCGGCTTCAAAGGCAATCTGGCTCCCTGCGCCAGCTGGAAGCTGCTGAAGGCCGCCACGGACAAGGCTGCCGAGATGGGCGTCAACATGCCTGTGGGCCCGGTCTATTCCTCCGATTGCTTCTATGACGAAAGCAAGCCCCTGGGCGCGCTGCAAAAGCTGGGCGTGCTGTGCGTGGAGATGGAGAGCTACGCCCTGTATCTCAATGCCGCCCGGGCAGGCAAGCATGCCCTGGCCCTGCTGACCATCTCCGACAATCCCTTCACCGGCGAAGGCCTGGATGCCGAGCAGCGGCAGAACACCTTCACCCAGATGATGGAGATCGCCCTGGAGATCGCCTGATATGCGCATCCTGATCAGCGCGTGCCTGCTGGGGCTCTGCTGCCGCTATGACGGAAAAAGCAAGGCGAAACCGCAGGTGCTGGCATTGCGGGAAAGAGGCCATGAATTGATCCCTGTGTGTCCGGAACAGCTGGGCGGCCTGCCCACACCCCGCACGGCCAGCGAACGGACGGGGGACAGGGTCATGAGCGTTGACGGTCTGGACCGCACCGCAGCCTATCGATTGGGCGCAGACCAGGCAGCCCTGGCATATGACCTGCTTTCCTGCGATTGCGCCGTTCTCAAAGCCCGCAGCCCCATGTGCGGCAAGGGGCAGATCTGTGACGGAACATTTTCCGGAAAGCTGACGCCGGGCCACGGCGTCCTGGCGGAACTGCTTCTCAAAAATGGCGTTGCCGTTTATACCGAAGAGGAGATCGATAGGATCTGAATGAAATATCCGAGCGGCCTGTGCGATGTTCGCATAGGCTGCTTTTTAATGAGAAAATAGGGGAACATAATGTTACAAAAGAATTAAATTTAAAAAAGCCTGAAAAAAGAGAAAGTTTTCAAAAAACCAGCCTTGACATTGACTTTTTTGTATGTTAAACTCTATAATCGCACTTGTATTGGTACAATACGAGATTGCGACCTTTTCGGTGTGCAGGATTTGCAAAAAATACAAAAAAAGTACAATCCGAAAAGACGAGGCTCGACCTGCCGGTACACGCTGCAACAGTAAAGGGGTGATTGCTTTTTATGGTGCATGAGGTTCAGATGGGAAAGCACTGCAAGCGCATGAGCTTTTCCCGTATCGACGAAGTGCTGGACATGCCCAACCTGATCGAGGTGCAGAAAAATTCCTATCGTAAATTCCTGCAGGAGGATCTGCGGGAAGTGCTGGCCGACGTATCCCCGATCGTGGATTACAGCGGCAACCTGATCCTGGAGTTCGTGGATTATTCGCTGGATTCCCAGCCCAAGAACACCATCGAGCGCTGCCGTGAGCGCGATTTGACCTATGCCGCGCCGCTGAAGGTGTTTGTGCGGCTGAAGAATAAAGAGACCGGGGAGATCAAGGAGACCGAGGTCTTCATGGGCGATTTCCCGCTGATGACCGAGCATGGCACCTTTGTGATCAACGGCGCGGAGCGCGTCATCGTGAGCCAGCTGGTCCGCTCTCCCGGTGCGTACTATTCCATGACCGTGGACAAGGCGGGCAAAAAGCTGTTCGCCTCTCAGATCATCCCCAACCGCGGCGCCTGGCTGGAGTATGAGACCGACTCCAACGACGGCCTGTGGGTGCGTATTGACCGCGCCCGCAAGCTGCCCATCACCGTGCTCCTGCGCGCCCTGGGCTATGGCAGCGACAGCGACATTACCGGCCTGCTGGGCGAGGACGAGCGCCTGCTTGCCACCCTGGCCAACAGCGACAGCACCAAGTCCCAGGCGCAGGGCCTCATCGAGATCTATAAGCGCCAGAAGCCCGGCGAACCCCCCACCGAGGACGGCGCCCGCACGCTGCTGAACAACCTGTTCTTCGATCCCAAGCGCTATGACCTCATGCGCGTGGGCCGCTATAAGTTCAACAAGAAGCTGGGCATCGCCGCCCGCATCGGCGGCCAGGTGGCCGCGCAGGATATCATCGATCCCCGCACCGGCGAAGTGCTGGTGAAAGTGGGGGAGACCATCCGCCGCAATCAGGCCCTGGACATCCAGAACACCGGCATCAACGTGGTGCACCTCCAGTGCGAGGATCACGTGGTGCGCGTGCTGGGCAACAACTTTGTGGACGCCCGCGGCTTCCTGCCCTTCGACCCCAAGGAAGCTGGCATCAATGAATTCGCCCATCTGCCCACCCTGATGGCCACCATCGAAGGCCTCACCGATCCTGAGGAGATCAAGCGCGCCGTCAAGGAGAACGTCCACAACATCGTGCCCAAGCACATCATCGTGGACGATATCACCGCTTCCGTCAGCTATCTGCTGGGCCTGCCCTATGGCGTGGGCGTCACCGACGATATCGACCATCTGGGCAACCGCCGCCTGCGCAGCGTGGGCGAGCTGCTGCAGAACCAGGTCCGCATCGGCCTGACCCGCCTGGAACGCGTGGTACGCGAGCGCATGGCCATCCAGGACGCCAACGACGTCAAGCCCAACGACCTGATCAACATCCGTCCCGTCAGCGCCGCCATCAAGGAGTTCTTCGGCTCCTCTCAGCTGTCCCAGTTCATGGACCAGCCCAACCCCCTGTCCGAGCTGACCCATAAGCGCCGCCTGAGCGCCCTGGGTCCCGGCGGTCTGAACCGTGACCGTGCCGGCATGGAAGTGCGAGACGTGCACTATTCCCACTATGCCCGTATCTGCCCCATTGAGACCCCTGAAGGTCCCAACATCGGTCTGATCGGCTCGCTGGCTACCTATGCCCGCATCAACGAGTACGGCTTCATCGAGGCCCCCTACCGCAAGGTGGACAAGGAGACCGGCAAGGTCACGGACGAAATCGTCTACATGACCGCCGACGAGGAAGACAACTATAACGTGGGTCAGGCCAAAGAGCCTTTGAACCCCGATAATACCTTCGCCAACGAGCGCGTCACCGTGCGCTGGCGCGACGAGATCATGGAAGTGCCCGCCGCCAACGTGGACTACATCGACGTGTCTCCCAAGCAGGTGGTTTCCGTGGCCACGGCCATGATCCCCTTCCTGGAGAACGACGACGCCAACCGCGCGCTGATGGGCTCCAACATGCAGCGTCAGGCCGTGCCGCTGCTGGTGCCGGAAGCCCCCATCGTGGGCACCGGCATGGAATACAAGGCCGCTCACGACAGCGGCGTGGTGCTCTTGAGCAAGCATGCCGGTATTGTGCACAGCGTAGCCGCCGACCAGGTGACCATCAAGGACGACAACGGAGAACTGCATCAGTATAAACTGACCAAGTTCACCCGCTCCAACCAGGGCACCTGCATCAATCAGCGTCCCCGCGTCAGCCAGGGCGAGCGCATCGAAGTGGGCGATCTGCTGGCGGACGGCCCCTCCACCGAGAACGGCGAGATCGGCTTGGGCCGCAACGCCCTGATCGGCTTCATGACCTGGGAAGGCTACAACTACGAGGACGCCGTATTGCTCAGCCAGCGCCTGGTCAAGGAGGATATGTACACCTCCATCCATATCGAGGAATATGAATCCGAAGCCCGCGAAACCAAGCTGGGCCCGGAGGAAATCACCCGCGATATCCCCAACGTGGGCGACGACGCGGTGAAGGACCTGGACGAAGACGGCGTCATCCGCATCGGCGCGGAGGTACGCAGCGGCGACATCCTGGTGGGCAAGGTGACCCCCAAGGGCGAGACCGAGCTGACCCCCGAAGAGCGCCTGCTGCGTGCTATCTTCGGCGAAAAGGCCCGCGAGGTCCGCGATACCTCTTTGAAGGTTCCCCATGGCGAAGGCGGCATCATCGTGGATGTTAAGACCTTCACCCGTGAAAATAAGGACGAGCTCAGCCCCGGCGTCAACAAGATGGTCCGCGTATACATCGCCCAGAAGCGCAAGATCTCCGTGGGCGACAAGATGGCTGGCCGTCACGGCAACAAGGGCGTTGTCAGCCGCATCCTGCGTGAAGAGGATATGCCCTTCATGCCCGACGGCACTCCCCTGGATATCGTGCTGAACCCCCTGGGCGTGCCTTCCCGTATGAATCTGGGTCAGGTGCTGGAAGTGCATCTGGGCATGGCCGCCCGCAAGCTGGGCTGGAAGGTGGCCACTCCTGTGTTCGACGGCGCCACCAAGGACGACATTGCAGAGTGCCTGCGCATGGCGGGCCTCCGCGAGGACGGCAAGACCATCCTCTACGATGGCCGCACCGGCGAGCCCTTTGAAAACCCCGTCACCGTGGGCATCATGTATTACCTCAAGCTCCATCACCTGGTGGACGACAAGATGCATGCCCGTTCCACCGGTCCTTACAGTATGGTCACACAGCAGCCTTTGGGCGGCAAGGCCCAGTTCGGCGGCCAGCGCTTCGGCGAGATGGAAGTGTGGGCCCTGGAGGCCTATGGCGCTGCCAATACCCTGCAGGAAATCCTGACCGTCAAGTCCGACGATATCGTGGGCCGCGTCAAGACCTACGAGGCCATCATCAAGGGCCAGAACATCCCCACCCCCGGCGTGCCCGAGAGCTTCAAGGTGCTGATCAAGGAACTGCAGTCCCTCTGCCTGGATATCAAGGTGCTCAACGAAAAGCGCGAAGTCATTGAGATCAAGGACGACGACGATGACGATACCGGCGATACCGGCAGCCGCAGCGAGCGCATGGACGAGCGCGAGGATCTGATGGATACCGAGGGCGATATCGACGTGCCCGGCGAATATGAGGACATCGACGATATCACCGACGTGGACGATGAACTGGGCACCCTGGACGCGCTGGACGGCAATGACGATATCGATTTTGCCGACTTTGACGATCCTTTGTCCGATATCGACGACGACGACATTCAGTAAACTGCGAAGGAGTGTGAGACGGAATGTTTGAACTGACCAATCTTGACGCGATCCAGATCGGAATGGCGTCGCCTGAGCAGATTCTGGAGTGGTCCTACGGCGAGGTTTCCAAGCCTGAAACCATCAACTACCGCACGCTCAAGCCGGAAAGGGACGGCCTTTTCTGCGAGCGCATTTTCGGACCCACAAAGGACTGGGAGTGCAACTGCGGCAAGTATAAGCGCATCAAGTACAAGGATAAGGACAAGGTGTGCGACAAGTGCGGCGTGCAGATCACCCGCGCCAAGGTGCGCCGCGAGCGCATGGGCCATATTCAACTGGCCGCCCCTGTCAGCCACATCTGGTATTTCAAAGGCATTCCCAGCCGCATGGGCATGATTCTGGATATCAGCCCCCGTGCCCTGGAAAAGGTGCTGTATTTTGCCAGCTATATCGTGCTGGATCCCGGCAATGAAGCCGTGGTCAAGGCCGAAAAGCACAGCCTGATCACCGATGCCCGCTATCGCCAGATCATGGCCATGACCGAGGAGGAGCGCGGCTCCTTCCGGGCGGGTATTGGCGCGGAAGCCGTGCATGAGATGCTGGCCGAACTGGATCTGGATGCCCTCAGCGCCCAGCTGAAAGCGGAGATCGCCACCCTGATCGAAAAGGAAAAGGACCGCGAGGGCGAAGGCCAGAAGCGCACCCACGCCATCAAGCGCCTGGAAGTGGTGGAAGCCTTCCGCCAGAGCGGCAACAAGC
This sequence comes from uncultured Eubacteriales bacterium, assembly GCA_902781945.1. Taxonomy (GTDB): domain Bacteria; phylum Bacillota; class Clostridia; order Christensenellales; family Aristaeellaceae; genus SFMI01. Next base: position 19,392 of record CACZLE010000001.1, read on the forward strand.
CCGAGTGGATGGTGCTGGACGTGGTGCCCGTCATCCCTCCGGATCTGCGCCCCATGGTGCAGCTGGACGGCGGGCGCTTTGCCACCAGTGACCTGAACGACCTCTATCGCCGCGTCATCAACCGCAACAACCGCTTGAAGAGAATGCTCGAGCTGGGCACCCCCGATATCATCGTGCGCAATGAAAAGCGCATGCTGCAGGAGGCCGTGGACGCCCTGATCGACAATGGCCGCCGCGGACGCCCCGTTACGGGCCCCGGCAACCGCGCCCTCAAATCCCTGTCCGATCTGCTGCGCGGCAAGCAGGGCCGTTTCCGCCAGAACCTGCTGGGCAAGCGCGTGGACTATTCCGGCCGTTCCGTTATCGTGGTTGGTCCCGAACTGAAACTGCATCAGTGCGGCCTGCCCAAGGAGATGGCGCTGGAGCTGTTCAAGCCCTTCGTGATGGAGAAGCTGGTCAAGTACGGCATCGCCCATAACATCCGCGCCGCGAAGCGCATGGTGGAAAAGGTCAAGCCCGAGGTGTGGGATATCCTGGAGGGCGTGATCAAGGATCATCCGGTGCTGCTCAACCGCGCGCCCACCCTGCACCGTCTGGGCATCCAGGCGTTTGAGCCCGTGCTGGTGGAAGGCAAGGCCATGAAGCTGCATCCCCTGGCCTGTACCGCTTACAACGCGGACTTCGACGGCGACCAAATGGCTGTCCACGTTCCGCTGTCCATGGAAGCCCAGGCCGAAGCCCGCTTCCTGATGCTGTGCGCCAACAACGTTATGAAGCCCCAGGACGGCAAGCCCGTTATCAGCCCCACCCAGGACATGGTTATCGGCTGCCACTACCTGACCATCGTGGACCCCGACGCCATCGGCGCGGGCCGCATCTTCGCCAACCAGGATGAAGCCCTGATGGCCTATCAGGCCCATCAGATCACCCTGCAAAGCCCCATCAAGGTGCGCATTTCCCGCACCTTCGAGGGTGTCACCGAGCGCCGCCTGATCGAAACCACCCTGGGCAAACTGATCTTCAACGAGAACATTCCCCAGGATCTGGGCTTCCAGCCCCGCAACAACATGGACGATATGTTTAAGCTGGAAATCGATAAGGTGGTTGTGAAGAAGGATCTGGGCAACATCGTGGAGCGCTGCTTCCGCGTGCACGGCGTCAATATTTGCGCCCAGGTGCTGGACAACATCAAGGCCATGGGCTATAAGTATTCCACCCGCGGCGCCATCACCGTGGCCGTCAGCGACATCATCATCCCGCCCGAAAAACCCGATATGCTGAAAGCTGCCGACGATCGCGTGCGCGATATCGAGCGCAAGTACCGCAAGGGTATCATGACCGAGGACGAGCGTTACCGTAACGTCATCCAGACCTGGAACGATACCACCGCCGCCCTGCGCAGCCGCGTGCTGAAGGTGCTGCCCCAGAAGAACCCCATCTACATGATGACCAACTCCGGCGCCCGCGGCTCTATCGCTCAGGTGGCCCAGCTGGCCGGCATGCGCGGCAACATGGCTTCTCCTTCCGGTAAAACCATCGAGATCCCCATCCGCGCCAACTTCCTGGAAGGCCTGAACGTACTGGAGTTCTTCATGTCCTCCCATGGTTCCCGTAAGGCTCTGTCCGATACCGCTCTGCGTACCGCTGACTCTGGTTATCTGACCCGCCGTCTGGTGGACGTGGCCCAGGAGGTCATCATCCGCGAGACCGACTGCTTCGAGCAGCGCGGCGAAAAGGTGCGCGGCATCAAGATCGAAGCCATCGGCGAAATGAAGCCCCTGTCCGAGCGCGCTCTGGGCCGCGTGGCTGCCGAGGATATCATCGATCCCAAGACCGGCGAGCTGATCTGCTCTCTGAACGAGACCATCGATTACAAGAAGGCCGAGGCCATCGGCAAGGCCGGCTTGCAGAGCGTTCAGGTCAGAAGCGTGCTGACCTGCCGCTGCCAGAAAGGCGTTTGCGCCCGCTGCTATGGCATGAACCTGGCCCATGGCGGCGACGTGGATATCGGCGAGGCCGTGGGTATCATCGCGGCTCAGGCCATCGGTGAACCCGGCACCCAGCTGACCATGCGTACCTTCCATACCGGCGGTATCGCCAGCACGGCGGATATCACCCAGGGTCTGCCCCGCGTGGAAGAGCTGTTTGAGGCCCGCAAGCCCAAGCACGACGCCACCCTGGCTGAAATCAGCGGCAAGGTGACCCTGACCGAAAACAAGAAGAAGCGCGAAGTCATCATCACCAGCTCCGATGACCCCAACGAAAAGAAGGTCTATCCCATCCATTACGGCGTGCACCTCAAGGTGAACGACGGCGATATGGTGAAGGCTGGCGACGAGCTGACCGAAGGCTCCATCAATCCCCATGATCTGCTGCGCATCCTGGGCGTCAAAGCCGTGCAGGAGTACCTGCTCAAGGAAGTTTTGAGCGTGTACCACAGCCAGGGCGGCGTTTCCATCAGCGATAAGCACATCGAGATCATCGTCCGCCAAATGCTGCGCAAGGTGCGCGTGGTGGACAACGGCGATACCGATCTGCTTCCCGGCAGCTTTGTGGATATCTTCCGCTTCGAGGAAGCCAACGAAAAGACCATCATGGCCGGTGGACGTCCCGCCTATTCCAGCCGTGTGCTGCTGGGCATCACCAAGGCCTCTCTGGCCACAGAAAGCTTCCTCTCCGCCGCTTCCTTCCAGGAGACCACCCGCGTGCTGACCGAAGCCGCCATCAAGGGCAAGATCGATCCGCTGCTGGGCCTCAAGGAGAACGTCATCATCGGCAAGCAGATCCCCGCCGGTACGGGCCTGCGCCGCTACAAGAACATCGAATTGCAGGAAACCTATTGATTGGATGAAGTTTCCCGCATGAACAGCACCCCCTTTTCGCATCCTATTTTGGGTGTGAAAAGGGGGTATTGTATTGATGATGATTCTTTTTTTGATCCAGATGGCGGTCACCGTTGTGACGGGGATCTACTTTTATACCCAGCTTCGCAAGGAGAAACGCAGCCAGCCTGCCACGCGGCACGAGGGGGCCAGGGAAATGGACAAGCTGCGGCAGATGCGTGCTATCCGTTTGTCAGAACCTTTGAGCGAGCATGTGCGGCCCCAGAGCTTTGATGATATCATCGGCCAGCGGGAGGGGATCAAAGCGCTGACGGCGATCCTGTGCGGCAGCAACCCCCAGCATGTGATCATCTATGGACCGCCCGGCATTGGCAAGACCTGCGCCGCCCGTCTGGTACTGGAGGCGGCAAAGAAAAGCCCGGGCACGCCCTTCCGTCAAGATGCTCCCTTTATTGAAATAGACGCCACCTGCGTGCGGTTTGACGAACGCGCCATTGCCGATCCGCTTTTCGGCAGCGTTCATGATCCCATTTATCAGGGTGCGGGCAGTCTGGGCATTCAGGGGATTCCGCAGCCAAAGCCGGGAGCGGTGACGAAAGCCCACGGCGGCGTGCTGTTTTTGGATGAAATCGGCGAACTGCATCCCATTCAGATGAATAAGCTGCTCAAAGTGCTGGAAGACCGCCGCGTTTCCTTTGATTCCGCCTATTATAATCCCGAGGATACCGCCGTTCCTCGGTATATTCACGAGGTGTTCAAGCACGGGATGCCCGCGGATTTTCGTTTGATCGGAGCCACCACGCGCAGTCCGGAGGAATTGCCCCCGGCGCTGCGCAGCCGGTGCATGGAGGTGTTTTTCCGGCCCTTGGATATCGGCGAAGTCAGCCTGATCGCAGCCGGAGCGGCAAATCGCGCGGGGTATCATATGACCCAGGCCGTGGCGAAGCTCTGCGGACGCTATGCGGCCTGTGGGCGGGACGCTGTCAACATGGTGCAGATGGCCGCAGGTCTTGCGCAGATGGAGGATCGTAAGGAAATCCAATCGGCAGACATGGAATTTGTGATCCAGTCCGGCCATTATCCGGCCCGCCCGGAGCAGCTTGCGCCCCAGGAAAACCGCGTCGGGGCGGTACATGGATTGGGCATATACGGAGCTCACCAGGGCGCTGTGATGGAAATCGAGGCTGTCGTTGTGCCTGGCAGCGGCCAGCTGCATGTAAACGGCATTGTGGAGGAAGAGGAGCTGGAATCGGCGGCGCATACCCTGCGTCGGCGGTCCATGGCCCGCGCTTCCGCGGAAAACGTGGCCGCCGCGCTGCGGGTGCTGGGATATATGCAGACGGACCGGGACGTGCATATCAATTTTCCCGGCGGCGCGCCGGTGGATGGCCCCAGCGCAGGCGCGGCCATGGCGGTGGCGGCTGTCAGCGCTTTGACGGGGCGGCCCGTGGATGGCAGCTGCGCCATTACGGGGGAAATCAGCGTACAGGGATATATCCGCCCGGTGGGCGGCGTGCCGGAAAAGCTGGATGCCGCCCGTCGTGCAGGGCTGGTGCGCGCCTGCGTGCCCCGGGAGAACATGCCGGACCGTCCCGAAGACACGGGATTGGAAGTCTATCCTCTGGATACCCTGCAAATGGCTTTGGACCGCGTGCTACTCCCCGCCATGCTGCAAGAAAAAAAGAGGGACGCGGCGGCAGCGTCCCTGCTGCCCCTCGCGGCCAAGGCGGCGGATTGATCGCAAAAACTTGCATTCATCGTCAACATCTGATAAAATAAAATGCAATTTCAATCCATGGAGGGACTATGGCAACGAAACGGAAAGCCAAAACGCAGCGGATCCCGCTGATGCCGCTGCGCGGGCTGATGATATTTCCACACATGGTACTGCATTTTGACGTGGGCCGCCCCCGCAGCATCGCGGCGTTGGAAGAAGCGATGCTGGAAAAGCAGCGCATTTTCCTGGTGGCGCAGAAGGATGGCGATGTTGAAAATCCCGGCGCGGAGGATATGTGCCGCGTGGGGACCATCGCGCTGGTGAAGCAGGTGCTCAATCTGCCCGGCGACAGTCTGCGGGTGCTGGTGGAAGGCCAGCAGCGGGCTGTGCTCAAATCCATCGTGCAGGAGGAGCCCTATTGGATCGCCGACGTGCAGCCTGTGGGCGACGTGACGGACGAGGACGAGGCTACCTTGCAGGCGCTGCTGCGCACCACTCAGGGCTTTTTTGAGGAATATGCCCAGGCCAGCATGCGCATATCGCCCGAAACCCTGCGCTCCGTGGGCGAAGTGGACCAGCCGGACCAGCTGGCGGACGTGATCGCCGCCAATGTGCTAACACGCCTGGAGGATCGGCAGGCCATCCTGGAGGAGGTCAGCGTGGCCGCCCGGCTGGAGAAGCTCTGCGGCATCCTGGCCCGGGAGACGGAATTGGCCGATATTGAAAAGCAGGTGCAGGGCAGACTCAAAAAGCAGATCGACAAGAATCAGAAGGACTATTATCTGCGGGAGCAGATCCGCGCCATCCAGGAGGAGCTGGGGGAAAGCCTGACCGTGGAAAGCGACGAGCTGCGGGAAAAGCTGGACAAGCTGCCCCTGAGCGCCGAGGCCCGGGAGAAGTCAAACCGCGAATTGGAGCGGCTGTCCCGCATGGCCCCCGGCACGCCGGAGGTCACCGTGGCCCAGACCTATTTGGAGTGGATCTGCGATCTGCCCTGGGGACAGTATACCACTGACAATCTGGATTTGAAGCGCGCCCGCCGCATCCTGGATGAGGACCATTACGGCATGAAGCAGGTGAAGGAGCGCGTCATCGAATATCTGGCTGTCCGCCGCATGAAGCAGCTGAGCACGGAGGACGGCAGCATGCGCGGCCCTATCCTGTGCTTTGTGGGCCCGCCCGGCGTGGGCAAAACCTCCATCGTCAAGGGCATCGCCCGTGCGGTGGGCCGCAAATTCATTCAGATGTCCCTGGGCGGCGTGCGGGATGAAGCGGAGATCCGCGGCCATCGGCGCACCTATATCGGGGCCATTCCCGGACGCATCATTTCGGGGATCAAGCAGGCAGGCACCATGAATCCGGTGTTCCTGTTTGATGAAATCGACAAGATGAGCAACGATTTCCGGGGCGATCCGGCTTCCGCCATGCTGGAAGTGCTGGACGGAGAACAAAATATGGCCTTCCGGGATCATTATCTGGAATTGCCCTTTGATTTAAGCCAGGTGATGTTCATCACCACGGCCAACGATATGAGCACCATTCCCGGCCCGCTGCGGGACCGCATGGAGATCATCGAGGTGCCCAGCTATACCGAGGAAGAAAAGCTGCAAATCGCCAAGCGCCATCTGCTGCCCAAGGAGGTGGCCGAGCACGGTTTGCAAAAAGGCAGTGTCAGGATCGGCGATCCCGCCATGCGGCAGATCATCGAAGGCTATACCCGGGAGGCAGGCGTGCGCACCCTGGATCGCACCCTGGCCCGGGTGGTAAGAAAAGCCGCGGTGGAGATGCTGGAATCCGACGTTCAGCAGATCCAGGTGACAAAGGATAAGGTGACAGAATACCTGGGGGCCGTGCGCTTCCTGCGGGATCTGCCGGAAAAGAAGCCCTGCGTGGGCGTGGTCAACGGCTTGGCCTATACCACCGTCGGCGGCGAGACCCTGGCGGTGGAATGCGCGGTGATGCCGGGCAGCGGCGGACTGAAGCTCACCGGCCAATTGGGCGACGTGATGAAGGAGAGCGCCATGGCGGCCCTCAGCTGGATCCGCGCCCACGCGGTGGAATACGGTCTGGAGCCGGATTTCCACAAGAATCTGGATATCCATATCCACGTTCCCGAGGGCGCGGTGCCCAAGGACGGGCCCTCAGCCGGCGTCACCATGGCCACGGCCTTGCTGTCAGCCCTGACGGATCGGCCTGTGCGCCAGGATGTGGCCATGACGGGCGAAATCACTCTGCGCGGGCGCGTGCTGCCCATCGGCGGCGTCAAGGAAAAACTGCTGGCGGCCTATCGGGCAGGCATCCGCACCATATTGCTGCCCCGCGAAAATGAAAAAGACCTGGAGGAAATTCCCGAGCACGTGCTTAAAACCTTCACTATCCATTTTGCGGAGAATATCAAGGACGTACTGAAGACAGCGCTGTTGGAAAAGGAATAAACATGGAGATCAAAAACGCGAGATTCGTCACCAGCATGGCCCAATATGGCCGTTTTACCGGCATCGGCTTGCCCCAGATCGCCGTGGCGGGCAAGAGCAACGTGGGCAAATCCAGCCTTATCAACGCTCTGTGCCGAAACGGAAAGCTGGCCAAGACCAGCGGTACCCCCGGCAAGACACGTCTGCTCAACGTGTTTGAGATCAACGGCGGCACCGGCGATGCTTTTCATCTGGTGGATCTGCCCGGGTACGGCTTCGCCAAGGTGGACAAGGGCGAAAAGCTGCGCTGGGGCGAAATGATGCAGGGCTATTTTGATCAGACCCGGGAATTGCGTGTGGTGCTGCAATTGGTGGATATCCGCCATGATCCCACCCGGGACGATATCGATATGGTGGAATTCCTGCGGGCAACCGGGATCCCTTTCCAGGTGGTGGCCACTAAGTCGGATAAGATTTCCCGGGGATCGCGCATGAAATACACCGCGCCCATCTGCCGCGCCTTGCAGGTACAGCCCTGGGAGCTGCTGCCCTGGTCCAGCGAAAACGGCGATGGCCGGGACAATCTGATCGCCGTCATCGATAAGGCGATCCACAATGCATAATAAAGGGGACAGGCTTTTGAGGGCCTGTCCCTTGTTTTTATAAGCCGTACAGCTCGGTGTATTTGTCCCGAAGATACCGGACGTAGTACTGAGGATCAAAGGGCGCGCCCAGCGCCTTCTCCAGCAGGACGCCGGGATCGTAAAGTCCGCCGTATTTCCAGATATGCTCCTCCAGCCAGCCGTTGATGGGGGAAAGATCGCCCGCGGCCAGGGCGCCGTCCACGTCCACGGTCTGTTTCATCACGTGCAGCATCTGCGCGCCATAGGCGGAGCCCAGGGCATAGGAAGGGAAATAACCGAAGAGGCCGCCGGACCAATGCATATCCTGCAATACGCCTTCCCGGTCCGTGGGCACCTCGATGCCCAGGTATTCCCGATAGAGACGGTTCCATTCCGCAGGCAGATCGTCCACGGAAAGTTGCCCGTCAAAGAGCTTTTGCTCCAGCTCATAGCGAATCAGGATATGGAGGCAGTAAGTCAGCTCGTCCGCCTCGGTGCGGACCAGGGAGGGCATGGCTTTGTTGAGGGCGCGATAGAGGGCCTCGTCGCTGACCTCCGCCAGGGAGGGGAACAGCTCCCGCAGCTTGGGCGCGATCAGGCGGATATATCCCCGGCTGCGGCCAATGATGTTTTCATAGAACCGGGACTGGCTCTCATGGATGCTCATGGAGACGCCGCAGCCCAGCACAGTATAGGCCAGCTCGTCCGCGGGATGGGCGTCGTAAAGGGCGTGCCCGCCTTCGTGGATCACGCTGTACATGGAATAGGAAAAGTTGTTTTCGTGATAGTGGGTGGTGATGCGCACGTCATACTTGGTAAAGGCCGTGGTGAAGGGATGCTCGGTCTCCGCGATGCCCACGTGGGCGCGATCCAGCTTCATGACGTCCATCAGGTAATCACTGAGCTTGCGCTGCTCCGCGATGGGAAAATGGCCGAACAGGCAGCTGTCGTCCACCTGGGGAGCGGCGTTGACCGCGTGGATCAAAGGCACCAGCTCTTGGCGCACGGTATCGAAAAATGCGTCGCAGCGTTCCCGGGTCAGGCCCTTTTCATAGCGATCCAGCAGCGCGTCATAGGTGGGCAGATCGGGCTTCATATAGCGCATCAGCTGCCGGTTGGCGGCGATCATCTTTTCCAGATAGGGCTTGAACAGGGCGTAATCGTCCTTTTCCTTGGCCTGATGCCAGGCGTCCTGGGACTGGGCGTTCAGACGCTGATATTCCACGTATTCCGCCATGGGCACACGGCGCATGTCGTTCATCTCGTCGTACATATTGCCCACGATGCGCCGATGCGTTTCGTCCAGCGCGGCGCTGTTTTCATGCAGAAAATCCAGCAGCTCCACCGTCTCAGGACTGGTGGACAGCTTGTAGCTTTCCTCGGACAGCAATGCCAGGGTTTCCGTGCGGTTGGCGGCAGCGCCCGCGGGGGCGGCGGTGGCCCCGTCGTAATCGATGAGGCCCAGGGCGTGGTTATAGGCGATCATCTTGCGCTGCAAAGCGTCCAGCTTACTCAAGGCTTCCTGTATTTCCATCGGTTCTGTTCCTTTCCTGTACGGGCTGTACATAGATCCAATCGGTAAGGGCGTATAACTTGGATTCGCCGATCCCTTTCACGCGGAGCAGGTCTTCGGGATAACGGAAGAAACCCATCTGCTCCCGCAGGGCCAAAATGGCTTCGGCGGTCTTTTCCCCGATCCCCGGCAGGGACACCAATTGCTCCAGAGAGGCGGTGTTCAGATCGATGCGACCCTCGGGAGAATAATCCGCTTGAACCAAACTGCGCTCCGCCGCCTGATAGGCGGGCAAGGGGACCGGCAGCGGCTTTTGATAGGACACCAGACGCAGATAGACCGCATAGAACAGCAGGCCCGCTGCCGCCGCACCCGTCAGGCAGGCGCAGAGGAGGCGGGCCGCTGCCCGTATGCGGTTTTGCTTTACACGGTCTTGCGTACCTTCTGTCCTTCTTTCGTATCTTCCACGGTATAGCCCAGCTCCTTCAGCTGATCGCGGAGCTCGTCGCTGCGCTTCCAGTTCTTGTCCTTGCGGGCCTGAACGCGCTCATCCGCCAAAGCCTGGATATCCGCGGGCAGATCGCTGGCTTTTTTCATCAGCAGGCCCAGCACGTCGCACAGCTCCAACAGAGCGTCCAGGGCGGCCTGGATGGCAGCCTTGGCGGTATCGGCATTCAGATTCAGGTTGGCGTCGCGCACCAGCTCGAAAATCGCGCCCATGGCATCAGCGGTGTTCAGGTCGTCGTCCATGGCGGCGTCGAACTTGGCCACATGCTCCTGAACGCGCTGCACAAAGGCCTTTTCTTCCTCGTTCAATTCACGCTCGGGGGCGTGCTGCAGCAGGAAGGTCATCTGATCCCGGGCGGTATACAGGCGGCTCAGAGAACTATGGGCCTGGGCGATCATTTCCCGGCTGAAATTGATGGGGCTGCGATACTGGGCGGAGAGCATGAACATGCGCACGTCTTCGGCGTCGTATTCCTTCAAGATATCGCGCACGGTGAAGAAGTTGCCCAGGGATTTGGACATCTTTTCATTGTCCACATTGATAAAGCCGTTGTGCATCCAGTAATGCACATAGGGCTTGCCGGTGGCGCCTTCGCTCTGGGCCACTTCGTTTTCATGGTGGGGGAACAGCAGATCCTTGCCGCCGCCGTGGATGTCGAAGGTCTCGCCCAGATACGTCATGCTCATGGCGCTGCATTCGATGTGCCAGCCGGGACGGCCCATGCCCCAGGGGCTTTCCCAGGCAGGCTCGCCGGGCTTCTGAGCCTTCCATACCGCAAAATCGGCGGGATTCTTTTTCACGTTGTCCACTTCCACGCGGGCTCCTGCTTCCAGATCCTCCAGGTTTTGTCCGGACAGTGCGCCATAGGCAGGAAAAGCGGAGGTGTCGAAATACACGTCGCCGTTGACCTCGTAGGCCAGGCCCTTGTCGATGAGCTTCTGCACCAGAGCGATGATCTGGGGAATATGCTCGGTGGCCCGGGGATGCACGGTGGCGGGCCGAACGCCCAGGGCCTGAGCGTCCTGATAGTATTCCTTGATGAAGCGATCGCCCAGCTCCTTGACGGTGATGCCTTCCTTGTTGGCCCGTTTGATCATCTTGTCGTCGATGTCGGTAAAGTTCTGCACGAAGGTCACTTTGTAGCCCCGGTGCTCAAAATAGCGGCGCAGTACGTCGAACACGATGAAGGGACGGGCGTTGCCGATGTGGAAATAGTCATATACGGTGGGGCCGCAGGCATACATGCGCACCTCGCCGGGATGGATGGGCACAAACTCTTCCTTGCGGCGGTTCTTGCTGTTATAGATCTGCATATCAATTCCTCCTTGATTTATCATCGGTAAGTTGACGGACGGCGGCCTCCAGTTCGCTGATGCGCTCATAGAGGGCGTCCATTTTTTCCAGCATGGGGTCGGGCAGGTTATTGTGATCCAGGGTGGGACGGCTGCCGTCCTGGCGGCGGACGATGCGGCCCGGATTGCCCACCACGGTGCAGCCGTCGGGAACGGGCTTTAGCACGATGGCGCCTGCGCCCACCTTCACGTTGTTGCCCAGGGTGATGGGCCCCAGCACCTTGGCTCCCGCGCCCACGATGACGCCGTTGCCCAAGGTGGGATGGCGCTTGCCGTGCTCCTTGCCCGTGCCGCCCAGGGTCACGCCCTGATAAAGCGTCACGTCGTCGCCGATCTCGGCGGTCTCGCCGATCACCACCCCCGCGCCGTGGTCGATGAACAGGCGGTGGCCGATGGTGGCTCCCGGATGGATCTCGATGCCCGTTCTGCGTTTACATCGCTGCGAGATCAGCCGCGCCAGCAGGGTATGGCCTCTTTTATACAGCTTGTTGGCCAGCCGATGGGAGCGCAGGGCTTTTACCCCGGGATAACACAGCAGGATCTCCAGCTTGCTCTTGGCGGCGGGGTCCCGCGCCATGACGGCGGCGATATCCTCTTTCCAACTGGACGCCATGGGGTCCCTCCTCTATCCAAAAATCAAACCGTCTCCCCTTGCGGGAGACGGCATGGCCGCGGTTCCACTCCGCTTGAAAGAAGCATTTCTTTCCACTCGGCTGCCTTAACGCGGCAGGGACGGCGCGGCCTACTGTCATTTCAGCCTGCGGCTCCCGGAGGCACTGTCCGCATCCGCCAAGCGCGCTTTCAGCCAGCGGCGCGCTCTCTCTTGGACGGAGGAAAACCGGACGTTTTTTCCGTTCATTGCCTATTGCATTATATGCGAGGGCGGGCCTTTTGTCAAGGCGTTAAAAGCTGAGCACGCTGGTGAGCGTCAGCACAGTGACGGTGGGGGTATTGAACATGCGAAACCGGATGGGATAGATGGCGGACGCGCCCAGACCGGGGCTGATATACTGGGTGACGCCCTGCACGGTGGAGAGGCCCACGATCTCGCTGTCCTTGGGGAACCAACCGCCCAGGGATTCCGGCGCGCGGATGGCGCCCAGCAGCGGCAGGCGCATCTGCCCGCCGCAGTAGTGCCCGGCCAGCACCAGGGAAACGCCCCGGAAGAAATCGCTGCGATCCGAGCCCGCCCATTGCTGCAGGGTCTTGATCGTTTCGCTGGTCAGGGGATGATGGGTCAGGGCGATCTGCACGTCGTCTGGCTGCATTTCGGCAAGGCTCTCCGCAATGCCGTCCAGCACAGTCAGCCGGTAGTCGATGGCTCGCAATTGCGCTTCCTGATCGGGGGAAAGGGGCTGGGCGGACAGCAGGCTTTCCCGGCGGCTGCGATAGGCGGCATAGGAGGAATCCAGATCCAGGCCATACATGCTTTCCGGCGCGAACCAGATGACGCTTTTGCCCACGGACAGCTTTTCCGGATGGTCCAGATAGATGGCGCCGTGCTCCTCCGCAGCCAGGACATAATCCGCCTTGACGGCATTTTCCGGGTTGGCGGCGGTCAGGATGGCTTCGGGGTCCTCGTCGCCTGGGACAAAGTAGACCGGCACGCTGAACAGGTCGATGAGCTTCAAAAAAGCGTCGTAATCCCCATCAGGACCGCAGACATCGCCGGTGATGCAGACCGCGTTGTAATTCTTGGTGCTGATCATGGTGCGGATGGTGCTTTGGTCCGGTCCGTATTCGTTGCCGTGCAGATCGCTGATGTGCAGGATGCGGAATTTTTCCAGATCCTTGGGCAGCGACGTGATGGTGACGGAAAGCTGATCCACCGTCACGCGGCCATTATTAATGAAATTCAGACCAACAGCCACGGCGATGATCAAAAAAAATAAGAGCAGATAGCCGATCCAGCCAGTATGGCGGGGTTTGCGCTCTGCGAAAATGGCACGGTTTTTGCGCATACGTTCGGGCTCCTTGAAAAAAACTGATACCATTATAACGAAACCATGCGGGAAAAACAAGGCGTCAGAGGGCCCATTTTTTGTAAAATTGCAGGAAATGGAAAACGGGCGGCGAATGAAGAACATATCCCGCAAAGGAGATTTTTATTTGTATGCCGAAACCGAAGAAGAGCTTTGTGTGCACCGCCTGCGGCTATGAATCCGTGCGCTGGTACGGCAAATGCCCGGGCTGCGACGCCTGGAACACCATGGAGGAAACCATCGAAACGCCATCTGACAGCCCGGCGGCCAAACCCCAGAAGCAGCGGGGCGGCACAGGCGCGCAGGTGCAAAAGATCTATGAGATCGAGGCCAGCGCCCAGACTCATGAAACCACGGGCATCGGAGAATTTGACCGTGTGCTGGGCGGCGGCATCGTGGACGGTTCCCTGATGCTGGTGGGCGGCGAGCCGGGCGTGGGCAAAAGCACGCTGCTGCTGCAAACCTGCGCTCAGGTGGCGCGGCGGGGCAAGCGGGTGCTGTATATCACCGGCGAGGAAAGCGCGCGCCAGATCCGTCTGCGGGCGGACCGCCTGGGTGCGTCCAAAGAGGAAATCGCCGTGCTGGCGGAAAACGCCATGGACGCCATTGAAGAAAAGCTGAACGCCGTGCAGCCGGATTTCGTGGTCATCGACTCCATTCAGACCATGTACAGGCCGGATATGGCCAGCGCGCCGGGCAGCGTCAGCCAGGTGCGGGAAAGCGCGGCCATGATGATGCGCTACGCCAAAACCAATGGTTGCGCCGTGATATTGGTGGGACATGTGACCAAGGATGGAGCCATTGCCGGGCCGCGGGTGCTGGAGCACATGGTGGATGTGGTGCTCTATTTTGAGGGCGATTATCAGCATGAATACCGCCTGCTCCGGGCGGTGAAGAACCGTTTCGGCTCGGTGAACGAACTGGGCATATTCTCCATGACGGGGGAGGGTATGGTGCCCGTGGAAAACGCCTCGGAGACTCTCATTTCCCATCGGGCGCTGGGAGCCAGCGGTTCGGTGGTGTTCTGCTGTATGGAGGGCAGCCGCCCCATGCTGGTGGATCTGCAGGCCCTGGCGACCCAGTCCTTCTACGCGGTTCCGCGCCGCACCGTGAACGGCGCAGACCAGGGCCGCGTGGCGCTGCTGCTGGCGGTATTGGAAAAACGGGCCGGTTTGCGGCTTTATAACCAGGACGTTTACATCAATGTGGCGGGCGGTCTGTCCCTGTCCGAGCCTGCCATTGACCTGCCGCTGTGCGTGGCGGTGGCGTCCTCCCTGAGCGACGTGCCGCTGCCTGCCGATCTGGCGGTGATGGGAGAAATCGGCTTGACGGGCGAGGTGCGCGCCATCCCGCAAATGGAACGCCGCCTCAGCGAATGCGTCCGGCTGGGCTTCAAACAGATCATGTGCCCGGCGGATTCCGCCCGCAAGCTGAAAACCCCGGAGGGGATCACCCTGATGCCGGTCAGAACCCTGGCCCAGGCCATCTCGCTGCTGGGACTGCGCCGCTCCTGAGCTTTTCGCCTCCTGCATGGGAGATATCCAATCGGGATATACTCTTTGTCAGGAGGCGTTGTTTTTATGTGGAGAAAAAGTTTTGTTCTTTTGATCGCTTGCTGCTTGTTGTTTTGCGTGGCCTGTTCAGCCAAGACTCCAATGCCTGAAAATACGCAGGCCCCAGAGGCGAGCGGCTTCGTTTTGCCTGATGATATCCGCGTGGGTGCGGAGGGCGTGCCGCAGTTGCGCGTATATATTCAGGCAGAGAAAGAAATCCGGGAAATGGATCTGGAAACCTATATCCAGGGCGTGCTGGCAGGCGAGATGAAAAATGACTGGCCCATGGAGGCCTTGAAGGCTCAGGCCATTCTGGCGCGAACTTTCGTGATCCGGTTCATCACGGAGAAGCAGAGTAAATACGCCGGAGCGGATATTTCCACGGATATTGAGGAGGCTCAGGCCTACGACGCGGCGGGGATCAACGATAGGATCAGGGAGGCCGTGCAGGCCACCCGGGGCCAGATCGTCTGCTATGGGGGCGAACCGATTTACGCCTGGTTCCACGCGCACGCAGGCGGACGGACGGCCACGGCGGCGGAGGGTCTGAGCTATAAGAAGGAAGCATCTTACACGCTTTCGACAGACAGCCACGAGAGCGAAAAAGCGCCGGAGGACGATGCGGCCTGGACGGCGGCATTTTCCCTTGATGACGTGATCAAAGCCGCGGCGGACGCGGGAGTGAAGGTGAGCGAGCCCGTCCGACAGATCAGTATGGGGGAAAAGGGGAACAGCGGGCGGGTAAAAACCCTCCTGATCGGGACGAAACCCGTGCCTGCCAATGAATTCCGCATCGCCATCGGCAGCGAAAAGATGAAATCCACCTTGCTGACGGATATTTCCTATGAAAATGAGACGCTTACGCTTTCCGGAAAGGGCTACGGTCACGGCGTGGGCATGTCCCAATGGGGCGCCTATGCCATGGCGGAGGAAGGAAAGGACGCGGGAGAGATTATACAGCATTATTTTCAGCATGTGGATATCGTGCAAATGTGGAAATGATTTGCACAAAAAACAATATTTTGTTTGACAGATGCGTATTTTCTGCTTACAATGCAAGCTGTAAGGGGAAAGCGTATCTGTATTTTTTTGGTATATTCCCTGTATTTTCCCCATATGATCCCCCGGAAGCGTTGCAACCCGGGCGGAGCTATGGTATAATCGGCGAATAAATTTACTCCCCTTACCGCTCTTGATCGAACCGAGGAAAAGGAGGAACCTGACGTGAAGAAGCTGCTTTCCGTATTGCTTGTGATGATGCTGGCCTTGGGCCTGGTGCCCGCCATGGCCGAAGGCAGTGTGTACACTGCCCTGTATTCCGGGGAAGTGACCACGCTCAATTACCTGATCACCACCACCACCAACGATTTTGCCCTCAGCGCCAACCTGATCGATACCCTGGTGGAATATGACCGGTACGGCCAGGTGAAACCATCTCTGGCGGAGAGCTGGACCACCAGCGACGACGGCCTGACCTGGACCTTCGCCCTGCGCAAGGACGCCGCCTGGGTGGACGCCGCCCAAAACGTGGTGGCCAATGTGACCGCCAACGACTTTATCTCCGCCGCCCAGTATATCCTGGACGCCAACAACGCTTCCAGCTCTGCCAACATCCTCTATGACAACATCGTGGGCGCCAAGGCCTATTACGATGGCGAAACGACGGACTTTAGCACCGTGGGCATCAAGGCTCTGGACGATTATACCCTGGAATACACCTTGCTCCAGCCCACACCCTACTTCCTGTCCATGGTGGACTACGTGGCTTTCATGCCCGTGTACGGCCCCTTCCTGGCGGAGCAGGGCGCAAACTTCGGCCTGGCCACCGGCAACGATACCATCCTGTACTGCGGCGCTTATGTGCTCAGCGAGTTCGCTCCCCAGGAGCGCCGTGTGCTGGTGAAGAACGAAAAGAACTGGGACGCCGCCAACGTGACCATCGACGAGCTCCGCTTCACCTATAACAAGGAAGCCGCCACCATTTCTCCCGAGCTCTATCTGCGCGGCGAAATCGACTCCGCCTCCATCGATCAGGCCATCGCCACCGAGTGGCTGGCTGATCCCGAAAAGGCCGATTTCATCCGTCCTTCCCGTCCCAGCAGCTTTTACAGCTATTTCTACGCCTTTAACTTTGATCCGCAGTTTGACGCCGCCTACGAGCCCGAAAACTGGGGCAAGGCTGTGGTCAACGAGAACTTCCGCAAGTCCATCTATTACGGCCTGGACCGTGTGAAGGCCAAGATGGTAGTGGATGCGGAGAATGCCGAGGCGCTGCTGTTCAACAGCATCACGCCCACCAACTTCGTTTTCTTCAACGGTACTGACTTTGTGAACATGGGCGCGCTGGCCGATATCACCGCCCTGGGTGTGGATACCTTCCAGGCGGACAAGGCCAATGAATACCGCGATCTGGCCATTGCCGAATTGACCGAAGCTGGCGTTACCTTCCCCATCAAGGTGCTCCTGCCCTACAACCCCGCCACTTCCGGCTGGGATGAGGAGTGCCAGGTGGTGGAGCAGCAGCTGGAAGAGCTGTTTGGCGCGGATTACATCGACGTCATCGTGGAAGCCGGTCCCTCCAGCGGCTTCCTGGCGGCGGTGCGCCGCAGCGGCAATTATGCCCTGATCAAGGCAAACTGGGGTCCTGACTATTCCGATCCCCAGACCTTCACCGATCCCTTCGTTCCCGGCAACAGCTATCAGTTTGCCTACAAGAATGCGGCCATGGACGACGTGATGCAGGGCTATTATGACCTGGTGGAGAAGGCCAAGGCCATCACCGACGATATCGAGGCCCGCTATCTGGCCTTCGCCGACGTGGAAGCCTACCTGATCGACCACGCCATCGTGGTGCCCTACGGCTTCGGCTCCGGCGGCTATACCGCCAGCCGCATTGATCCCTTTACCATGCCTTATACCTCCGCCGGTATCTCCATCGAGCGCTATAAGGGCGCGGTACTGCTGGATGCGCCCATGAATACCGATCAGTATTATGACGCGCTGGATCAGTGGACCGAGGAGCGCGAGGCCCTGTCCAAGTAAACTGAAGAAATCATCCATTGCAAGCGGCGGGGGGCTTCGGCCTCCTGCCGCCCCTGCGCATTTATGGAAGGAGTTTGTCTTGGTCAAATATATGATCAAAAGACTGCTTTCCGCAGTCGTCACATTGGTCGTGATCCTGACGATCGTTTTTGTTCTCGTGCGGCAAATGCCCATCGAGGGCTATTTTGACAACTTCGATAAGATGGATCAGGATATGATCGAGGCCAGACTAACTCAGATGGGGCTGAACGACCCCATGCATGTGCAGCTGCTGCGGTTCTTCGGGCAGCTGCTCCATGGCGATCTGGGCGCCTCTGCCCGCTATCGCATTGGCGCGGATATCGGCGATATCATCGCCCAGAAAGCGCCGCTTTCCATTGAGATGGGCGTCATGTCCATGGCGCTGGCGATGCTGCTGGGGCTGCCCTTGGGCGCGGCCATGGCTCGGGCCAAATCCCGGTTCTGGGATAAATTCGGCACGGCGTTCATCGTCTTTGTCAACGCGGTGCCCGCCGCGGTCTATTACATCTATCTGCAATCCTATGGTTCTGCCGCGCTCAAGATCAGCATGCTGTTCAGCCGGGACGACTGGCGCACCTGGATTTTGCCGGTATTCAGCATGTCCCTGGGCAATATTGCCTATTACGCCATGTGGCTGCGCCGCTACATGGTGGATGAAATGAACAAGGACTATGTCAAGCTGGCCCGCGCCAAGGGCCTGAGCAACACGAAAATCACCGTGGGCCATGTGTTTCGCAACGCCTTTGTGCCCATGATCCAATATATCCCCACGTCGCTGATGTTTACGGTCTGCGGCTCCATCTATATCGAATCCCTCTATTCCGTACCCGGCATGGGGGGACTCTTGGTGGATGTGATCAACCGGCAGGATAACCCCATGGTGCAGGCCATCGTGATGATTTACAGCTGCGTGGGCATCATCGGCCTGCTGCTGGGCGATCTGCTGATGGCGCTGATTGATCCGCGCATCACCTTTGGAGCAAAGGAGGATGCGCGATAATGGGTATGCTGAGAAAAGCCAAAATGGCGCCTTTGGAAGACCGTATGCAAAAGGAGCTGGCCGCCCGCCGGGAAGCCGCGGAGCGCGATCCCTTCGGCTTTGCGGACTATGATCACGCCCAGGCCGAGATCGGCGGTTACGCCAATTATTCCTATTGGGGCAGCACCTTCCGGGCTTTCCTGAAAAACCGCGCCGCACTGACGCTGCTGATCGTATTGGCGCTGCTGGTGGGCTTTACCCTGATCCAGCCCGCGCTGCCCAATCAGTATGTAGCCGGGCAGATCATCAATCACCCCACCACGGGTGTGCAGCTGTCCAATGTATCGCCTTCCTCCACCACTGTCAAAGCCCATGCCAAGGCAGGGACCCAGCTGATCGTGACCTCCTGGCAGGACGATAAGTGGGCCGCCGTCAGCAACGTGCTGCAAAATCTGAAAGCTCGCACGGCCTTTACCATCCTGGAATACGGGGAGGCTTACTGCAAGGTGGACCTGAACGGGCAGATTGGCTATGTGAAAAACGACTTTTCCACCAAGCTCAAGCTGCCGGAAGATCCGTCAGCCACGCCCTATGAGTCCCGCTCCAATTTTGCCATCAAGCTCTATTCCGCGCCGGACGATTACACCAACAACGGCGATCCGCTGTTCGTGAAAAAGGAATATCTGGATATTTCCGGTGATCATGCAGTGACAAAGGCGGATTGCGATCTCCATATCCTCCCCAGCACCGCGCCTTTCCTCTTTGGCACCAACAATCTGGGCCAGGATCTATGGGCACTGGTATGGCGCGGCACGCGCACATCCTTGTTTATCGGCTTTACCGTGGCTGTGATCGAAGCCCTGGTGGGCATCGTCATCGGCGTGCTGTGGGGATATGTTCGCAAGCTGGATCGTCTGCTGACGGCTGTTTATAACGTGGTGGACAATATTCCTACGACGATTGTGCTGATCCTGATCGCCTATATCATGCGCCCTGGCATCCGCACGCTGATCTTTGCCATGTGTCTCACCGGCTGGGTGGGTATGGCGCGGTTTATCCGCAACCAGATCATTATTATTCGGGATCGGGATTATAATCTGGCTTCCCGCTGCCTGGGTACCAAAACCTATCGTATCGTGATGCGCAATCTGCTGCCTTATCTGGTGTCTGTGATCACCATGCGCATGGCGCTGGCCATCCCGGGAGCCATCGGCAGCGAAGTATTTATCACCTATATCGGCCTGGGCCTGCCGGTGAGCATTCCTTCCTTGGGCAATCTGATCAACGCGGGTCGTAAGCTGATTTCCACGTCTCAAAGCTATCAATTGGTTTTCCCCACGGTGGTGCTCAGCGTCATCACCATCTCCTTTTATATGATCGGCAACGCCTTTGCGGATGCTGCCGACCCCAAGAATCATGTATAAGAGGCCGCTTATGACGATCCATGATCTTCCCCGCGCCCGGTGCTGGCTGGAAGTCAGCACAAAGGCTCTTTTGCATAACTTGGGCGTTGCCCGCAGTCTGCTGCGCCCGCAAACGGAATTGATCGCCGTACTCAAAGCCGATGCTTATGGGCTGGGGATCAAGCCGGTGGGGCGGCTGTTCTGGCAGAACGGCGTGACGCGTTTTGCCGTGGCCTGCCTGGAGGAAGCCTTCCTGCTGCGCGAGGCTTTGCCGGAAGCGTGGATCCTGTGCATGGGAGAGACCCTGGGCGGGGCCCTCAAAGAGGCGGTGCAGGCTGAAATCCGTTTGACCGTGGGATCTGTGGAGAGCGCGGAACGCATAGCGAAGGCCGCCCGGGAGTGCGGCAAAACCGCTTTTGTCCATATAAAAATCGATACTGGGCTCCATCGCATCGGCTTTGGTGAAGGCGATGCCGCGCTTTTGCGAGAGGTTTCACAGATGGCCAGTCTGAACGTGGAGGGCGCATATACCCATCTTGCGCTTCACAATCGGGAAAGCGATGTGGCCCAGCATGAGGCCTTGCAGAAGGTTTTGCGGGAGAGTGGATTGCAGCCGCCCATGGTGCACATGCTGGATTCCATCGGCCTGACACGGTATCCGGACTGGCAGTATTCCGCCGTGCGCGTGGGGGCCATGCTGTATGGCAATTCTCCGCGCGGCTTTGAACGGATGGATGAAGTTTGGCCCACGGTGCGCTTTGTTGCAAGGGTTTCTCGGGCTGCCTGGGTGAAGGCCGGGGATTGTGTCGGCTATGACGATGATCATCCGCTGGCCCGGGATACCCGCGTCGCCACCCTTTCTGTGGGCTATGCGGACGGCTATCCCCGGTCCCTCAGCGATGTGGGCGAGGTGGAGATCAACGGACAGCGCGCAAAAAACATCGGCCTCATCTGCATGGATCAGATGATGGTCGATGTGACGGATATTCCGAATGTTCAGCCTGGGCAGGAAGCGGTGCTGCTGGGCGATGGTATTGGCTTGACGGAATACGCCGCCCTGGGCCATTTGAATCGCAATGAATGCACCGTCGTGATCGGCAAGCGCGTGCCCCGCATTTATCTTTGATCCGTGCAGTTCAGCGCGGATTTTTTATTGCTTGATCAGCTTTTGCGCCTCCAGGACGACGCGCAATGCATCCTCTCGGCAGGCGGGATTGGTCGCCAGGATGCAGGCAGGCTTGCCAAAGTCGATTTCCGGCTCATAGGGCATCATGAAGCTGCCGCCAGCCTCCGTGATCAGCAGCGCGCCTGCGGCAAAATCCCAGGGGGAAAGGCGCAATTCGCAAAAGATATCGGCCCGTCCGCTGGCCACGTCGCAGCAGTCGATAGCCGCGGAGCCCACCCGGCGGATATCGCCGCCCTGGGTCAGAAACTGGTGGAAGCAATAAGCGGTGGCATCCGCCAGCTCTGCGTAATAGGGAGCGGTGCCGATGGCGGTCAGGGCTTTGTCAAAGGGACGCTCGCTGACATGGATCGGTACGCCGTTTAGATAGGCGCCCTCGCCGCGAATGGCCGTGTACAGTTCATCCCAATAGGGCTGATAGACCATACCCAGCACGGGTACACGGTTTTTGAGCAGGGCAATGGAAATACAGGACGCATGCCGATGCAGGATGAAATTCATGGTGCCGTCGATGGGGTCCACCACCCAGGTATAGGCGTCCGTCAGCGTATCGTTTTCCTGCTCTTCGGCAAAGAAGCGGCAATCCGGGATCAGTTGCGTCAGTTCCGTGCGCAGATATTCCTGAATGGCCACGTCGGTTTCGGTCACAAAGTTATAATGCCCCGTCTTTTCGTGCACCATGGTCTTGCTGACGTGGAGGATGCGCACACCCGCCTCCCGGATATAGCCCGCCACCCGGTCCTGTATTTCATGAAGATTGATCATCGTCATCCCTCGTCTCTTATTTATTCGCTCCATTATACCATATTTTTCACGGTTATGCTATAATGGAAAGGCAGAGGATGGAAAGGAGATTCAATATGGGCAAGTATGTGATCGGCTTGGATTATGGCACGCTGTCCGCCCGGGCGCTGCTGGCGGAGGTGGATACGGGGCATGCCGTTGCCACAGCGGAATTTGTCTATCCCCACGGTGTCATTAACGCTGATCTGCCCGAGGGCTGGGCTTTGCAGCATCCCCAGGATTATTTGGATGCGCTTTCTTCCCTGATACCGCGGATCATGGCCGGGATTTCGGCGGATGACGTCATCGGGCTGGGGCTGGATTGCACGGCGTGCACCGCTTTTCCGGTGGATAAAAACGGGACGCCCCTGTGTTTCGATCCTCAATGGCAGACTGAGCCCAATGCTTACGCGAAGCTGTGGAAGCATCACGCGGCCCAGCGGCGGGCGGATCAGATCACAACGATAGCGGCAGAACGCAAGGAACCTTGGCTGGACAGCTATGGCGGCAAGGTATCCGGCGAATGGGGCTTGCCCAAGCTGTGGGAGCTGTTGGATGAAGCGCCGGGGCTGTATCAGGCCATGCACACCTGGATCGAAGCGGGGGATTGGCTGGTGTGGCAGCTGACGGGGCAGGAGAGCCGCAATCTGTGCGCGGCCAGCTTCAAGCATTTTTATGGGCAGGGCAAAGGATACCCGACATCTGCTTTTTACGAAGCCATCGATCCACGGCTGAAAACGGTGATTGACGAAAAATATACCGCGCCTGTCATTCCGGCGGGACAGATGGCGGGCAGGCTAACGGAGCATATGGCGCGCCGCTTGGGCTTGCGTCCCGGAACGCCTGTTTCCGCCGCCTGCGTGGACGCCCACGCCGCGGTCCCCGCCGCCGGGATCACCGAGCCCGGAGAAATGCTGGCGATCATCGGCACCTCCACCTGTGTGATGACCCTGGCTAAGGAGGCGCGGCAGGTGCCGGGTATCTGCGGCACGGCCAAGGATGCCATTCTTCCCGGATACTATGCCTGCGAGGCCGGGCAGAGCTGCGTGGGAGATCTGCTGGGCTGGTTCTGCGCGCATTGCGTGCCCAAGGACTATCAGGAGGACGCCCAGGGCCAAGGCATCCACCAGTATTTAACCTCCCTGGCGGAGCACCTGCGCCCCGGGGAAAGCGGCCTGTTGGCCCTGGATTGGTGGAACGGCAACCGCAGCATTCTGGTGGATTTTGATCTGAGCGGGCTCTTATTGGGCATGACGCTGCAAACCAAGCCGGAGGAGATCTATCGGGCCCTGATCGAAGGCACGGCCTTTGGCCTTCGGGTGATCGTGGAGCACTTTCGCACCCATGGGGTGCCGGTGGAAAAGCTGTTCGCCACCGGCGGCATCAGCCAGAAGAACGCCCTGGCCATGCAGATCTATGCCGATGTGCTGAATTTACCTGTACGCATCGTGGAGGCCGAGCAGGGCGCGGCCCTGGGCAGCGCCATCTATGCTGCGGCGGCTTCGGGTCATTACCGGGATCTGCAAAGCGCCATCCGCGCCATGGCTGCGCCGGTCAGCAAGGTCTATACGCCGATCCCGGAGCATGTGAAAATCTACGATGCTTTATACCTGGAATACAAGCGACTGCACGATTTCTTTGCCCGGGATGGCGTGATGAAGCGGCTCAAGAATCTCAAACAAAAAACACCCGTCTGATGGCGGGTGTTTTGATGTGCCGGATTATTATTCCTTCACGCTGCCGTCGGCGTTGAACAGGGGCAGCTTTTCCAGATAGATGATATCGTCGCGCTTCTGGGCGTCGCCCTCGGCCAGGATGGCCATCTTGCCCACGATGATGCCCCCGGCCTGATTGACCAGCTTTTCCACGGCAGCCAGAGAGCCGCCGGTGGAGATCACGTCGTCCACGATCAGCACGCGCTTGCCCTTCATATAGGCGGCGTCCTCGCCGTCGATGCACAGCATCTGGCGGTTGGCGGTGGTGATGCTGGTCACGTCGGTGCTGAACACGTCGCGCATATACAGCTTGGCAGCCTTGCGGGCGATCAGATAGCGGTTGACGCCGCTCTGACGGGCCATTTCATACACCAGGGGAATGCCCTTGGATTCGGCGGTGATCAGAATATCGTGCTCGGGCGCGGCCTTCAGCAGGTCCCGGGCGCAGGCTACGGTCAGCTCCACGTCACCGAAGATGATGAAAGCGCCGATGTACAGTTCGTCGTTCACCTTGCAAAGGGGCAGATCGCGGGTCACGCCCGCAATGGTCATCGTATGATGCATAACAGAACGCCTCCTGAGTGTGTAGATTAAAGGAAACATACGCTTCATTATATCGGACGGGACAAGGAATGTCAAGCTCAGTTCAGGGCTGTTTTTCGCAGCTGATCGCGGAAAAGCACCTGGGCGGAGCGCTGGATCATCTCCCAGGCCTCCGCCTGCGCCGGGTCCTCTTTCAGCCATTTCAGGCATTGCTGGGTTTCGGCGATGAGCCTGCC
Source organism: uncultured Eubacteriales bacterium (assembly GCA_902781945.1). Lineage (GTDB taxonomy): Bacteria > Bacillota > Clostridia > Christensenellales > Aristaeellaceae > SFMI01. The sequence goes on from CACZLE010000001.1 coordinate 43,802, forward strand.
GTCTCCGGACAGCAGGGAGAAGGCCCCCTGACCGTGCTGGGCGGTGCCCAGAAACTCCCCGGGTCCGCGCAGTTCCAGATCCTTCCGAGCGATCACAAAGCCGTCGTTGGTGGCGCAAAGGGCTTTGAGACGCTCGTTGGGCTCCGCCAGCAGGAAGCACCAGCTTTCTTTCGCCCCTCGGCCCACCCGGCCGCGCAGCTGATGCAGCTGGCTCAAGCCAAATCGATCCGCGTTTTCAATGACCATCACCGTGGCGCGGGGCACATTGACGCCTACCTCAATAACGGTGGTGGATACCAATACGTCCAGTTCACCCTGGGAAAAAGCGGTCAGCGTCTGATCCTTTTCCACGGCGTCCTGGGTGCCGTAGGTCAACCCCACCCGCAGGGAGGACAGGGGGCCGTTGCACAATTCGGCGTATACATCTTGGGCGCTCTTGGCCTCAATGGCTTCGCTCTCCTCCACCAAAGGACAGACGATATAGGTTTGCCAGCCTTCTTTTGCCTGCTTTTTGATAAAGTCGTACAGGCCCTCCCGCTTGCTTTCCGGCACGATGTGGGTTTTGACGGGGGTGCGGCCCGGGGGAAGCTCATCTACCACGGAGATATCCAGATCGCCGTAGAGGATCAGCGCCAGCGAGCGCGGGATGGGCGTAGCGGACATGACCAGCACGTGGGGCTCCAATCCCCCGGCGGCCTTTTGAGACAGCTTGTGCCGCTGCTCCACGCCGAAGCGGTGCTGCTCGTCCGTGATCACCAAAGATAATTGATGATATTCCACTCCTTCGGACAGCAGGGCATGGGTGCCGATGACCACCTGCCAGTCGCCTGTTCGGATTGCCTCCAGGGACGCCCGGCGCTCTTTGGTTTTCATGCCGCCGATCAGCAGCCCGCAGTGGATGCCCAAAGGCTCCAGCGTCTTTTTGGCGCTTTCCAGGTGCTGCCTTGCCAGGATCTCCGTAGGGGCCATCAGGGCGCTTTGCCTGCCCGCTTGGGCGCAGCAATACATGGCGGCAAAGGCAATGGCGGTCTTGCCGCAGCCCACGTCGCCCTGCACCATCCGCCGCATGGCTGTGTTTTTTCCCAGATCCGCCCTTATTTCCTCAAAGACCCGCGACTGCGCCTTGGTAGGCGGAAAGGGCAAGGATTGCCAATAGCGTTTCCCTGTTTCTTCTACAATGGACAGGGGCTCCGCGTTGCCTGGCATGCCGCGCAATATGGACAGCGCGGCCTGATAGAGCAGCAATTGCTCAAAAGCCATGCGCCGCTGGGCGATTTGCAGCATTTCCCGACTTTCCGGCTGATGGATCTGGCGCAGGGCGAAATTGCGTTCGCACAGGGCATAACACAAGCGCAGGTCCGCGGGCAGGGTTTCCGGGCAGCATTCCTCCAGCATGGTCAGGGCCTGGGCCATCAGCTTGGCAAAAACCGCGGAGGGCATGCCTGCGAGGCTGCGGTATTCAGGGATCAGCTTTTGCTCCGTTTCCCGCTTGGGACTGTACATGCGCAGACGGCCCTGCCTGTCGCGCTCGGGAATGCCGGAAAACAGCAATTCCTGGTCGGCTGCATAGCTTTTTGCCACCCAGGGCTGATTGAACCATACCAATGAAAGGGAGCCGCTGGCATCGATCAGCGTGGCGGTGGCGCGGCTTTTGCCGCCGTAATAGGAAGCCTTGGGCGCGTCCTTCAATTTTCCCTGGACACAGCAAAAAGTCCCCGGCTCTATTTCCTTGATCGGGGTGACGCGCGTGGTGTCCCGATAGCGAACGGGCAGCACCATCAATAAATCATACAGGGTTTCGATCCCCGCCTTTTGCAGCAGGGCCAGCCGGGCAGGGCCCAGGCCGCGCAGTTGCTTTAATTCCATGGCGTTCCTATAAAAAGAAAAGGCTATCCGCAGATAGCCTATTTTCCGCTGCGGCAGTTATTCAACGGAAAGCAGATAATAGTAGAGCGGCTGACCGCCGTACATGACTTCCACATCGCAGCCGGGATACATTTCCTGCAGCTCCGCGCCCAGGGCTTCCGCGTCCTGCTGCTTGGTATCGGCGCCGTAATAGACGGTGATCAGGCTGTCGTCCTCGCAGACGATGGAGCGGATCAGCTGCAGGGCCACTTCATGCACGTCGTTGCTGCGCACGGAAACCGCGCCGTTGTGCAGGCCGATGATATCGCCCTCGGTGATGTGCAGGTCCTCAAACTCGCTGTCCCGCACGGCATAGGTGATCATGCCGGTGCGCACGCGCTGGGCAGCCTCGTCCATGTTCCGGGCGTTCTCGTCGGGGGACAGGTCGGGCTGGAAAGAAATCACGGCGGCAATGCCCATGGCCACGTTCTTGGTGGGGATCACCAGTACGTTTTTGTCGCTGAGCTCGGCGGCCTGCTGGGCGGCCAGCACCACGTTGCCGTTATTGGGCAGCACAAATACGGTCTTGGCATTGATGGCGGAGATGGCCTTTTCCAGATCCTCGATGGCGGGGTTCATGGTCTGGCCGCCCTCCACGATGACGTCCACGCCCAGATCCTTGAGGATGGAAACAAAGCCCTCGCCCTGGCAAACGGAAACCATGCCATAGTCCTTGGGAGGCTCCGCCTGGGCCTTTTCGGCTTCCTTGCGGCGGCGGGTTTCAGCCATGTTTTCAATGGCCACATCCGTTAGCTCACCCAACCCCTGACCGTATTGCAGGGCGCGCCCGGGATCGTTGGTGTGGATATGGACCTTCACCTCGTCCGTGTCCCCGGAAACCTGGATGCAGTCGCCAATGCGGCTCATATGGCGACGCAGGGAAGCCAGATCATTGGTCTTGGCATTGGCCTGCTGGGGATGGATGGTATAGGTGGTGTGATAGATATATTTGAGCTCCTCGATGGCGTCGTGATCGTCCACAAAATCTTCCGACTGCACCATCTTGGGCTCGGCGGGGGAGAGATCGATATGCTCGCCGCCCATGGCCGCGGCATAGCCCTGATAAATACACATCAGGCCCCGGCCACCGGCGTCCACCACGCCCGCCTGTTTAAGGACGGGCAGCATTTCCGGCGTGCGGGCCAGGATGCTTTCACCGCTGGTCAGGATGACGCGCATCAGCGCGTCATAATCATCCGGCGCGGCTTCGGCCTGCTTGAGCGCTTCCTCGGCAATGACGCGGGCCACGGTCAGAATGGTGCCCTCCTTGGGCTTCATGACGGCCTTGTACGCCTTGTCCGCGCCGGCCTTCAAGGCCTGGGCAAACTGCAGCGGGCTGATCTTTTCCAAGCCCTCCACGGAGCTGGCAAAGCCGCGCAGCAGCTGGGAGGTGATGACGCCGCTGTTGCCGCGGGCGCCGCGCAGGGCTCCCTTGGCGATGGCGCTGGCCGTCTCGCCTGCGGTGGCGAATTCCTTGCTGTTCACCTCGCGGGTGGCGCTGGCCATGGTGAGGGACATATTGGTGCCCGTATCGCCGTCCGGCACGGGGAACACGTTAAGGGAGTCCACCATGTCCCGGTTTTTTTCCAGATTCGCCGCGCCGGACAGGATCATATCCCGCAGCAGCAGACTATCTATCAACTGAACTTCTATCAATGCAGTAACCTCCGAATTTACCGCCCGCAAGGCGGTCATGCGCGTATAGGCGTGGCAAACAGGGGACGCGCTTTATTGTACGCGGATCCCCTCCACGGAAATGTTCACCTTGCGCACCTTTACGCCCGTCATGCTTTCCAGCTTGTAGCGTACCACCTCAACGATCGCGTTGCAGGCCACAGAAACGGAAATGCCATATTCCACGACGATATACAGATCCACGTCCAGCATATCGTCCACCATGCGCAGTTGAACGCCCTTGCTCAGATTCTCCCGGCCCAGCCATTCCACGATGCCGTCCTTGGCACGCTTGGAGCTCATGGCCACGATGCCGTAGCATTCCAGCACGGCATACCCCACAACCTTTAGCATCACATCTTCGGAGATGTAAATGGTGCCGATATCGTTTTTGATTTTACATTCCATCGATCTGGAACCTCCTGATGCTGGTTATGACCTAAGGGTCACAACATATTATACAGGATTTTGCGCAAGAACGCAAGCCTAAGCGCAAAATGGTTTACCAATATCCGTTTTGGGTGTTGATTTCGTCGATCTCACTCATGCGCAGGGCGGGGGGCTTGCAATGCTTGCAGGGCGTCAGGGCGCTGAAAGCGGGATCGTCCAATTCCGCGTATGTCATGCTGCCCTGCAGGGGCAGAAAGCGGTTTTTGATGCTGGAGCAGTTTTGATCGGCGTGATAGTATTGCCCGCCGTTGGGGTTGTAATAGAGCACCGCGTCCGGGGGCAGGGGATATTCCATAAAGGGCTCGGGACGCCCGCTGTCCTCCCAGATGATCAGCTTGGTTTTGGTGGGCACATTGTCCCAGATCCATTTCATGTTTACGCCGTCTTCGTTGGCTTTTCGCTGCACGCGCACGCAGCCGTGGCTGGCTTTCTCTCCCAGGTATTTTTCGCAGGTGCTGAAATCCTTCAGGTCATATTTTTCGTTGTAGATATAGGGCACCTGATGCAGGATATCGCCGTTGTTGAAGCGCATGCCGTACTGACAGATCAGGTTGCCGCTGGGGAAATCGCCCACCTTGCTGCTCAGATAGTATTCTCCCGCGGGGGTCTCGTTCCAGGGCTGGGAGGAGGTGGCAAAGCCGGTGGATACCAGCAGCGTGCTCACCAGGCCTTTTTCATTGACGATATACAGCTCCTGGGTCATCTTGTCGATCAGCAGGCCGTATTCCGTGCGGGGCGTGAAGGTGCCCAGGCGGCTGGTTTCTACATAGCCCTGCACCAGGGCGGCGGTCTGGCCGTAGCCCGCGCCTTTGCCCGCGTCGCTGTACGCCTCTCCATAGCTGGAATTGTAGGTTTCCACGCTGGTCCAGCCGTTGTCCAGGGTTTCCAGCACGTGAACGCCCTGGGTCTGGCAGGTGATCAGGCCGATGGCCTCGGATTTCGCGTCCGGAGCGGCCCGCAGCTTATAGGTCTGGCGCTCGGCCTGTTTTCCGGTCCCCTCCACGATGGTCATGGGGGAGATCATCACCTGCCAGATGGCTTCCCAGTCATAGTTGCCCACTTCCATGCTCCAGAAATCGCCGGTCACGGTTTCCTGGGCCTGGGTGGAGGGTCGGATGGTGGGCTGGGGCTTGGGAGTGGCGGGGGCCGTCAGGGCGATGGTCAATTGATAGGAATTGCTGGAGACACCGTTTTCGTCCGTTACAGTAATGGAGAGGGTATAGTCGCCGCTGATATCGATATGGACGCCTTCGATCCGCACGGTGTTGCTGCCTTCCGCCACGGGAACGGACAGAATGGGCTGCGCGCCGCCCTCGGGAGAGATCAGCAGGGCGTTGAGCAGGCCGCTTTTGCTGCTGGTCACGTCCAGCGAGAAGGAGACGTCCTCACGGCTGCGCACGGGAGTGCCCGCGCTGACCAGGATGGAGGGCGCCGCCGCGCCTATTGCGAATGGATGGGAGATGGCTTGATCAGCGGTACGCGCCTGGAAAGTATATGCTCCCTGGGCGAGCGCTTCTCCGTTAGCGAGGCCATTGTAAATCACGGTGACCGGAGATTGGGAGACGAGAACATGATCCCTTAAAACCTGGACGGATTGGCCATCTGCATCCAGGACTTCCAGGGTCAGTTCCGCGTCCGTAGGGGCCGTAAGCACCACGCGCTCCGCCTTGCCCGGATTGATCACATCCGGCGCATGGGAGAAGGACAGTTCCTCCGCCAGGGCGGAAACACAGCAGGTCAGCAGAAATGCAAGGGTTATCATCAAAAAGCGAAAACGCATGACAAGCTCCTTTACGGGGAAAATTAACCTATAATATCATAACAGAATATTTGATTGAAAACAATATATTGCACAAGATGTAGTGTTAAAAATATTGTAAACAATTGGAGGATCGTATATAATGTATGGGTAGCTTAACGAAAACAGGAAAGGAACGCTATGCTCGACAGGATCCTGAACGCGCTGCGGACGATCCGCGCGCCCCTTGCCACAGACGAATATGATCTGCATCAGCTGGCCAGAGAAGCGCTGGCCCGGCAGGGCATCGCCTGCGTGCATGAGGCGGTGCTGGCCCCGCGCTGCCGCATTGATATCCTGTGCGGGCGCATCGGCATTGAGATCAAGCGCGGCAAGCCCACCCGATCCTCCCTGGCAAGGCAGCTTCTACGCTATGTGCAAACTGGCACATTGGATGCCGTGATCGTGGTCAGCGAGCAAAGCGTGGACCTGCCGGAGCGCTTGGACGGCGTACCTGTTTATACGATCGGGCTATTCAAGCTATGGGGGATCGCCAACGCGGCGGGTGGTGCCATCAGCCCCTCCGACGGCGTGCTCTACAAGGCGGATGAAGCCCTGCGCGCTGCCCGCGCGGCATTGGAGCTGCCGCCTGTGCAGCCGCAGCTTGAGGAGGACTACGAGGACGAGGAAGTCCCGCCTTACATGCAGGATGTGCCGCAGGCTGCCCATTATTACGGCACCCTGTCCTATAACGCCCGCCGCCGCTGTTGGACGGTGAAGGGCGAGCCCTGTGTGATCGAACTGTGCAAACGCATGTTCCCGGGCTCCGATCACGATAAGCGCGGCGAGGCGCGATTCACTGATCATCGGCGCATCGTGGGAGAATTGAACTGGCTGATGCTGCGATATCCGCTGGAGATCGCCAGCCGGGACCGGGAACGCTGGGAAAAAGCCCTCAGCGGTGCGCGCTCCTATGCCGCGGCGCGGGAACGCGTCTTGAATGGGATTCAAGAGCGGGAAGCGCCCGCGGGGATGTTCCTGGGGGAGCTGCGGCCCTTCCAGAAAAAAGGGCTGGCCTGGCTGTGCGCCACGCCCCGGGGCCTGCTGGCGGATGAAATGGGCCTGGGCAAAACGGTGCAGGCGCTGTGCGCGCTGTGCAGCCTGCGGCTTTTTCCCGCCATCATCGTGGTGCCGCCCCATCTGGTGCGCAACTGGAAAGCCGAGATCGAGCGCTTCATCCGGATCAACGGTCAGCCGCCCCGGGTGCATGAGATCAAAGGCCTGACGCCCTACGCCTTGCCTGAGGCTGATCTTTATATCATGCACTATCTGCTGCTGCGGGGCTGGAAGGAGATATTGCCCAATTGCGGCTTCCGGGCGGTGATCTTTGACGAAGCCCAGGAATTGCGCCGGGCTGGCACGGAAAAATACTGCGCCGCCAGCCTGTTGGCCGAAAGCTGCCAGCGGGTGATGGGTCTTTCCGGCACGCCCATCTATAATCAGGGCGGCGAGATCTGGAACGTGGTCAATATCCTGGATTATCATTTTCTGGGGGACTGGGAGTCCTTTACCCGGGAATGGTGCTATGGCTATGGAAACAATATCGTCATCAAGCCGGAGCTGCTGGGCGAACATCTGCGCCGGGAGGGCCTGATGCTGCGCCGTACCAAGGCTGAGGTGCTGCCGGAATTGCCGGAAAAGCGCCGCCTGGTGCAGGAGATCGACGCGGATGACAGCGTATATATGCGGCTGATGCAGCCGGTATTGGAGAAGCTGCGGCTGCTGCGGGTGGATGGCACGCTGACCGCCTCTGCCCGGGCGCTGATGATCGATCAAATCTCCCAGGGCGAACGCCAGGCGACGGGCATCGCCAAGGCGCCTTTCGTGTGCCAATTCGTGCGGGCGCTGCTGGAAAACGGAGAAAAGGTGCTGCTGTTCGGCCATCATCATGCGGTGATGGACCGCTATCGGGAAGAGTTGCGGCCCTTTGATCCGGTGTTTATCACGGGCAGGGAATCCGGCCAGCAAAAAGAGGACGCCGCCGCGGCCTTTATGAACGGCAGGACGGATTTGTGCTGTGTTTCGCTGCGGGCTGCGTCCGGCCTGAATTTGCAGCGCGCTTCCTGCGTGGTATTCGGGGAATTGGATTGGTCGCCCGCCGTCCATTCCCAGGCGGAGGATCGCGCCCACCGCATCGGGCAGAAGGATTCGCTGCTCTGCTATTATCTGGTCAGCCCCCGGGGCAGCGACGCGGATATCCAGGAAGCCTTGGGCTTGAAGGTCAGCCAGTTCCTGGGCCTCATGGGCGAACAGGCCCAGCCGTCAGCCCTGATGCAGGCAGACGCGGATTACGCCCGGCGCTACGTGGAAAAGCTGATGCGCAACTATGAAGATGGATGAGCAGCGTTTGACAAATGCGCACAAATGTTCTATGATAGGCTGTAATCTATTTCACGGAGGAGCTTTATGCGCATACTGGGCATTGACCCGGGCTTGGCTACGCTGGGCTATGGCGTGATCGATACGGCGGGCAGCCGCGTGACGCTGATCAAGGCCGGGGCGGTGATCACCACGCCGGATATGATCACCCCGGATCGGCTGATTTCCATTCGCCAGCAGATCCAGCAGATCTTGAACTTTTATCGTCCGGATCAGATCGCTTTTGAGGAACTGTTTTTTGCAAAAAACATCACCACGGGCATGAATGTGTCCGCGGCCCGCGGGGTCACGGTGTGCACCTGCGCGGAATACACCAAGGAGCTGTACGAATATACGCCCATGCAGATCAAGCAGGCCATCGTGGGCTATGGCAAGGCGGACAAGCACCAGATCCAGCAGATGGTCAAGATGACCCTGGGCATGCAGGATATCATTCGTCCCGACGACGCGGCGGATGCCGTGGCCTGCGCCATCACCCATGCCAATTCCGGCCTGCTGCGCGAGCAGTTCCGCATGAAATAAGGAGAAGCTATGTACGCATATATCAACGGCGTGGTCGCCGACAAGGGGCATAACGAGCTGGTCATCGAAGCCGGCGGGGTGGGCTATTCGCTGTATTGCAGCCTGAACACCGTGCAGAACGCCCTGTCCGTGGGCGAGATGATGCGGGTCTATACCTACCTCAATGTGACCCAGGACGGCATCATGCTCTTTGGCTTTGGCACCAAGGAGGAACGGGCCATGTTCCTGCGGCTGATCAGCGTTTCCGGCATCGGCCCCAAGACGGCCATTGGCATCCTGGGCAGCATGAGCATGCGGGATCTGACCTTGGCTATCGTCATGGGGGATACCGCCGTGCTGAGCCGCGCGCCGGGTATCGGCAAGAAGACGGCCCAGCGCATCGCTCTGGAGCTCAAGGAGCAGATTTCCGATGACGAGGTGGAGGGCCTTTCCGCATCCGGCGCAAAAAACGTCGTGCCGCTGCGCCAGGACGACCCCGTGACCGAAGCCATGATCGCCCTGCAATCCCTGGGCTATACGGCAGGAGAGGCCATGCAGGCCCTGTCTGCCGTGAAGGACAAGAGCGACCAGCCGGACGAATTGGTGCGACTTGCCCTGCGCGGCATGATGTGAGAGGAGGAAGCTCATGGAAGAAGAACGCTTGATCGCCGGAGGCTTGCGCAGCGAGGATATTGAGCTGGAAACCTCCCTGCGCCCGCGCTCTCTGCGGGAATATTATGGCCAATCCAAGGTGAAGGAAAGCCTTTCTATTTATATCAACGCCGCCCTGCGACGGCATGACGCCCTGGATCACATGCTGCTTTATGGCCCGCCCGGCCTGGGCAAAACCTGTCTTGCGGGCATCGTGGCGGCGGAAATGGGGCAGAACATCCGCATCACCTCCGGTCCGGCCATTGACCGGGCGGGGGACCTGGCGTCCATCCTGGTAAAGCTGGAACCGGGCGATATCCTGTTTATCGACGAAATCCATCGCCTGTCCCATGCCGTGGAAGAAGTGCTCTATTCCGCCATGGAGGATTTTGAAATCGACCTGATGACCGGCAAGGGTCCCACGGCGCGCAGCATGCGCATCGCCCTGCCCAAGTTCACCCTGGTTGGGGCCACCACCCGGGCGGGCATGCTATCCGCGCCGCTGCGGGATCGCTTTGGCATCATCTTTCGACTGGAAATGTATTCTCCGGAGGAGCTTTGCCAGATCGTCAGCCGCAGCGCGCACCTGCTGAACGTCAAGGCCGAGCCGGACGGCATGCTGGAGATCGCCCGTCGCAGCCGCGGTACGCCCCGCATCGCCAATCGCATGCTCAAGCGCGTGCGCGATTACGCCCAGGTGAAGGGCAACGGCTGCATCACGGAGGAGATCGCCCGGGAGGGTCTGGATATGCTGGACGTGGATCAGCTGGGCCTGGACCGGGTGGACCGCACGCTGCTGCTCACCATGATGGACAAGTTCGGCGGCGGTCCGGTAGGCCTGGATACCCTGGCGGCATCCACCGGCGAGGACGCCAATACCATTGAGGACGTTTACGAGCCCTATCTACTACAGCTGGGATTCATCCAGCGCACCCCACGGGGACGCGTATGCACGCCGCTGGTTTATGAGCATATGGGCCGCGTGAAGCCGGAAAGTCTGGCGGCGGAAGAGGATAAAGATGAAAACGAGTGATTTCAATTACGATCTGCCGGAACGGCTGATCGCCCAGACGCCGGTGGAGCCCCGGGATTCCAGCCGGATGATGGTGTGCAATCGCAATAACAGCTTGCGGCAGGATCGGATTTTCCATGATATTATCGACTTTCTGCGGCCGGGCGACGTCATGGTGATCAACGAGACGCGCGTGATCCCAGCCCGTCTGCTGGGCGTCAAGGAGAGCACCGGCGTACCTACGGAATTTCTGCTGCTGAAACGGCGGGAGATGGATACCTGGGAAGCCCTGGTGAAGCCGGGCCGTCGCCTGCATGCGGGGGATACGGTATCCTTCGGGGACGGCATCCTGCGGGCGGAGATCCTGGATACCACCGACGCAGGCGGGCGCGTGGTGCGCTTTCTGTATGAGGGCGTATTTGAAAACCTGCTGGAGCGCCTGGGCGAAATGCCCCTGCCGCCCTATATCCATGAAAAGCTCCAGGACCCCGGACGCTATCAGACGGTATATGCCCGACTGGACGGCAGCGCCGCCGCGCCCACGGCGGGCCTGCATTTTACGCCGGAATTGATGCAGAAGGTGCGGGATATGGGCGTCAGCGTGGTGCCGGTCCTGCTGCACGTGGGCCTGGGCACCTTCCGTCCCGTCAAGGAAGAGGACGTGGAAAAGCACGTGATGCACAGCGAATACTATGAGGTATCCGCCGAGGGCGCCGAGAAGATCAACGCCGCGCGAAAGGCGGGCGGCAGGCTGCTGTGCATCGGGACCACCTCCATGCGTACCATTGAAACGGTGGCGGACGAAAACGGCGTCATTCATCCCGGCGGCGGCATGACGAATATCTTCATCAAGCCCGGCGTCAAAATCAAAGCCGTGGATATGCTCCTGACCAATTTTCATCTGCCCCAGAGCACCCTGCTGATGCTGGTATCCACGCTGATGGGCCGGGAAAACGCCCTGGACGCCTATCAGGAGGCTGTGCGTAAGGAATATCGCTTCTTCTCCTTTGGGGATTGCATGCTGATAGGAGACGATCTGGTCAAATGAGCGGGATCGCGGTTTTTGGCGGGGCTAATATGGATATCCTGGGCATGCCCCGGGATGGATTGCGCCTGCGGGATTCCAACATCGGGCGCGTGATCCTGCGTCCCGGCGGCGTGGGCCGCAACGTGGCGGAGCAAATCGCCGCGAGGGGAGAGGAATGCGCGCTGTTCACCGTCTTCGGCAATGATCCCATGGCGGAGGCCTTGAAGGAGGATTGCCGGAATAAGAAAATTGATATCAGTCATGCGCTGACGGCGGAAGGAAGCACCTGCGTTTATCTGGGGCTGCATGATGAATCGGGGGATATGCTGGCGGCCATCAACGATATGGCGCTGACGGAAAAGCTGACGCCCGCTTATGCCGAAGGGGTCATGGACGAGATCAATCGGGCAGGGCTGTGTGTGCTGGACGCCAATCCGCCGGTGGAAACCGTGCGCTACGTGGCGGAGCACGCCAAGGTCCCGCTGCTGATGGACGCGGTGAGCTGCGCCAAGCTGGATCGGGTGCGGGCGGTATTGCCCCTGCTGACGGCTATCAAGCCCAATCTGATGGAAGCGCGGATGCTGACCGGACAGGATGATCCGCAGGACTGCGCAAAAGCCCTGCTCTCTCAGGGCGTGAGGCAGGTGTTCATCTCGCTGGGCGCGGAAGGGATATGCTGCGCGGATCGAGACATGTGTTGCATATTGCCTGTGAAACAACTGAACGACGCGCCCAAAACCGGGGCGGGGGACGCCCTGTGTGCCGGGCTGGCCATCGGGATAGCCAAAGGGAAAAGTACGATTCAATGCGCGGAATACGGCATGCGCTGCGCTGCCGATTACTTACAATACAGGGAGGATAACTGATATGAAGCAGTATTTGAAGATTTCGCCCGCCGCGCAGAAGGCGCTGGACGAGGGCCGTCCTGTGATTGCGCTGGAAAGCACCATCATCAGCCACGGCATGCCTTATCCCCAGAACCTGGAAACAGCTCGGATGTGTGAGGCGGAAGCCCGGAAATACGGCGTGGAGCCTGCCACCGTGGCGGTGATTCACGGCCAGCTGTGCGCCGGTCTGACGGATGAAGAACTGGAATATCTGGCCCGCACCGGTCCCAAAGTGACCAAGGCCAGCCGTCGCGACCTGCCCATCCTGGTGGCTCGCAAGGCGGACGGCGCCACCACCGTGGCCGCCACCATGATTATCGCGGCCATGGCGGGCATCAAGGTGTTTGCCACCGGCGGCATCGGCGGCGTGCACCGCGGCGCGGAAACCACCATGGATATCTCCGCCGACCTGGAAGAATTGGCCGAGACGCCCGTGGCCGTGGTTTGCGCGGGGGCCAAGAGCATCCTGGACCTGGGCCTGACCCTGGAATATCTGGAGACCAAGGGCGTGCCCGTACTGGGCTACAGGACCAAAACGCTGCCCGCCTTCTATACCTATGAAAGCGATTTCGAGGTGGATTACCGCATGGATTCTCCCCAGGAGATCGCCGATGCCATTCGCGCCCAGCGCGGCATGGGCTATCCCGGCGGCATGCTGATCACCAATCCCATCCCCGCGGAATACGCCATGCCCAAGGCCACCATCGACGCGGCCATTGAGCAGGCCCTATTGGAAGCCAGCGAGCAGGGCATCAAGGGCAAGGCCACCACGCCCTTCCTGCTGGCCCGGGTATGCGAGCTGACCGGCGGCGAGAGCCTCAAGAGCAATATCAAGCTGGTGCTCAACAACGTGGCCCTGGCTTCTCAGATTGCGGCGAGCCTGTAAAATGGAACAGCAAAAAGGCGTCCGATTCCGGACGCCTTTTTTTGATTGGATTTGCGATCAGATTTCCTTCTTGGCAAAATCGAAATACCGCTTGGCATTGCCATAGCTGATATCGCCGATGATGCCCTTGAGGGTCTCCATATCCTCGGGATAGAAGCCCTGCTCCACCCATTCGCCAAAGATGCGGCACAGGATGCGGCGGAAATACTCATGCCGGGGATAGCTGAGGAAGGAACGGCTGTCGGTCAGCATGCCCACAAAGCCCGCCAGGTAGCCCAGGTTGGCCAGGGACTTGATCTGCTCGCTCATGCCGTCAAAGTGATCGTTGAACCACCAAGCGGAGCCATGCTGGATCTTCCCCACGGCTTCATCGGACTGGAAGCAGCCCAGGATGCTGTCGATGGCGGCGTTGTCGTTGGTGTTGAGGGAATACAGGATGGTCTTGGGCAGCTTGTCCTTGTCCTGCAGATTGCCCAGGAAAGCAGCGGTCTGAGCGGAAGGAGCGTAGTTGTCCACGCAGTCAAAGCCAGTATCGGGGCCCATCTGACGGAACATGATGGGGTTGTTGTCCCGGCGGCAGCCGTAGTGCAGCTGCATCACCCAGCCGCGGTCATGGTACTCGGTGGCCACGAAGGTCATGAAGGCAAACTTGAACTTGGCTTCCTCCTCAGCAGAGGGCAGCTTGCCAGCCAGACGGGCAGACACGATGGCTTCCAGCTCCTCATCGGAAGCGGGGGCGTACATCACATAGTTCAGCGCATGATCGCTGAGCTTGCAGCCATGGGCGGCGAAGAAGTCCAGACGGTTTTTGAGGGCCTTTTTCAGATCGGCAAAGCTGGCGATCTTCATGCCGGAGGCCTGCTCCAGCTGAGCCAGATAATCCAGCCAGGTGGGCTTTTCCAGGTTCATGGCCTTGTCAGGACGCCAGGCGGGCAGCACGGTGACGGGGAAGGTCTTGTCCGCCGCCAGCTTTTCATGCCATTCCAGGCTGTCGATGGGATCATCCGTGGTGCAGATGGTGTCCACATTGCTCATCATGATCAGTCCGCGGCTGGTATAGCCTTCGCTTTGCAGCTTTTCGTTGGCCAGCTTCCACACCTCGGGGGCGGTGGACTTATTCAGGATGCCGTCATAGCCAAAGAAGCGGCGCAGCTCCAGATGGCTCCAATGATACAGGGGATTGCCGATGGCCTTGCCCAGCACTTCGGCGTATTTCTCGAATTTCTCGTAATCGCTGGCATCACCGGTGATGTATTTTTCGGGCACGCCCGCGCTGCGCATCAGACGCCACTTGTAGTGGTCGCCGCCCAGCCACACCTGGGTGATGTTGTCATAGCGGATATTCTCATAGATCTCACGGGGGCTGAGGTGGCAATGGTAGTCGATGATGGGGCAATGCTCGGATACTTCGTGATAAAGCACCTTGGCGGTTTCGGTGTTCAGCAGGAAGTCCTTATCCATAAACGATTTCATGATGGCAAGTCCTCCTTAGCGCTGCACACGGCCGGAGCCGCTGCCCTTCATCAGGCTTTCCACTTCGGAAACGCTCATACGGTTGTAGTCGCCGGGGATGGTGTGCTTGAGGCAGCTGGCAGCCACGGCGAATTCCAGGGCGTCCTTTTCGTTGCCATAGGTGTTCAGACCGTAGATCAGGCCGCCGCCGAAGCTGTCGCCGCCGCCTACGCGGTCCACGATATCGGTGATGCGATACTTGCGGGAGACGAAGAACTCCTTGCCGTTGTACAGGCAGGCGCTCCAGTCGTTGTGATTGGCGCTCTTGCTCTCGCGCAGGGTGATGGCCACGCGCTGGATGTTAGGATAGGTCTCCATAGCCAGCTTGGCGATGGCCTTGTAGTTCTCCAGGTTCAATTCGCCCTCTTCCACGCTGCCGACGGATTCGGCCTTGAGAAGCAGCGCCTTCTGGAAGTCCTCCTCATTGGCGATGACGGTATCCACATACTTAACCAGCTCGCGCATCACCTGATCGGCGGTCTTGCCGTATTTCCACAGGTTCTTGCGGTAGTTCAGGTCGCAGCTCACATGCAGACCCAGCTTCTTGGCGGCCTTCACAGCGGCCAGGCTCAGGTCGGCAGCGCCCTGGCTGATGGCGGGGGTGATGCCGGTGATGTGGAACCAGGTGGCGCCGGCCAGCACCTTTTCCCAATTGATGTCGTCGGCGTTGGCTTCGGCGATGGCGCTGCCCGCGCGGTCATAAATGACCTTGCTGGGACGCTGCACCGCGCCGGTTTCCAGATAATAGATACCCATGCGGCCAGGCTTGTACACGATGTCGTTCACATCCACGCCAAAGCCGCGCAGCTCGCGCATGCAGGCCTTGCCAATGTCGTTGTCGGGCAGCACGGTGACGAAGGAGGTGTTCAGGCCGTAATTGGCCAGGGAAACGCTCACGTTGGCTTCGCCGCCGCCGAAGGTGGCTTCCAGCACGGGGCTCTGCATCAGCCGCTCGTAAGCGGGGCTCTTGAGGCGCAGCATGATTTCACCGAAGGTTACGACTTTCACGTTGTTCATATCGGGTCATCCTTTCTATAATGAATATTGATTACTTGACGTGGTTTTGCAGCGCGGCGCGCACAGCGCCGGGACCGGCCAGCATCTCACGGAAGAAAGTCTCCACTTTGTTTGCCAGACCAGCTTCCTTTAAGCTGATGCCAAACAGCTTTTCATCGCCCAGCAGGTCATTCAGCTTGCCATTGGCGCTGTCCGGATCGCCCAGCTGAACGCCGTCGAGCTTTGCTTGCAGGGTTTCCAACAGGGGATCGGGGCTGACCTCCATGGGCTGACCCTGATCATCCACGCCCAGCAGATACCGCAGCCATCCGGCCAGCACCAGGGGGATGGCATTCAGCTTGGAAGCGTCCAAAGACGGATCGGCACAATAGCACTTGATGGTCTCGCCGAAACGGATGGATACTTTCTGGCTGGTGTCGCAGGCGATGCGCTGGGGCGTATCGGGCATGAAGGGGTTGGGCAGGCGAACGTTGACCACGGTGTCAATGAAGGCGCGGGGATCGATGACGCCGGGATCGGTGACCACAGGCAGGCCTTCGTCATAACCGACGGCATGGACCAGACGCACCAGGTCAGCGTCCTTCATTTCTGCGGAGATCCGCTGATAGCCCAGCATGCAGCCGAATACGGCCAGGGCGGTGTGCAGGGGATTCAGACAGGTGCACACCTTCATGCGCTCCACCTTGTTGACGGTTTCCCGGTCCGTGAACAGGAAGCCCGCTTTTTCCAGAGCGGGACGCCCGTTGGGAAAATCGTCCTCGATCACCAGATACTCGCTTTCCTCCGCATTGACGAAGGGGGCAATATGGGTCCCGCGGGAAGTGACCACGGGGTCAAGGCCCTGCAGACCGTCCGCGCGGAGCATAGCTTCCACAGAGGCGTCCGGGCGCGGGGTGATCTTATCGATCATGGTCCAGGGGAAGGAAACCTTGGCGGGATCGCTGACATAGGCGATGAAACCCGCATCGCCCCAGCCCTCCGCGAAGGCCAGGATGGCGGCCTTCAATTTATCGCCGTTATGGGAGCAGTTGTCCATGCTCACCATGGCGATGGGCGCGGCGCCCGTCTCATAGCGATGATAGAGCAGACTGGCTACCTTGCCGATATAGCTCTGGGGTTTACGAGGGCCGTTGGCGAAATCGGCGGTGACGGCGGGGGGGATGGCATAGCCCTTTTCCGTGATGGTAAAGGAGGCCATTTGCAGGCTGGAATTGGCGAACAACTCCAATAAATGATTGTATTCCTTTTCGTTTTCGCTGTCAAGGATGCAGCTCTCCGCGATGCTGCCGATGACGGTCTTTTCCACGCTGCCGTCGGATTTCAGCGTGACCAGCAGGGTATAGTTATCGCTGGCGCGATAGCCCTTTTCGATGGTTTCGTAATCGAAGCCTTCCACGGCGATGATACCGGCGCGCATGATGGCTCTGTCCAACAGCTTCTGCACGCCGTTGCACTGGAAGGCGCGGAAGATATTGCCCGCGCCAAAGTGCACCCACACCGGATGCTCCCGGGTATAGGCGATCATGGCTTCGCGATCAAAGGCGGGCAGGGTATAGCCCTTTTCTTCCCATGCCGCGCGGTTTTTCAGTCCCTGTTCATTGAGTAGCAGCATCTTATTTTTCTCCCTTTTCAATGGCTTCCCACAGGCCGTTCAGATACGCAGCGCCCAGTGCCCGGTCATAGAGGCCGTAGCCCGGACGGCCCTGCTCGTCCCAGATCATGCGGCCATGGTCGGGGCGGATGTAGGTATCGGGGCAGGTATCGTGGATGGCCTTCATGATCTCATACAGATCCAGATCGCCGGTGGAGGAAAGATGAGCGGCTTCGCGGAAGTGATGATAGCCCAGATATTTGACGTTGCGCACGTGCATGGCGCCGATGCGGTCCATCTGACCGAAATGGCGGATGATGGCGGGGATATCATTGTCCGGGTTGGAGCCGAGAGAACCGGTGCACAGGCACAGGGTGTTGGCGGGGCTGTCGTGCAGCTTCACCATCTTGTCGAAGTCCTCCTGGCTGTGGGTGATGCGGGGCAGGCCGAAGATGGGCCAGGCGGGGTCATCGGGATGGCAGGCCATGCGCACGCCCGCTTCCTCACAAACGGGAATTACAGCGTCCAGGAAGTACTTAAAGTTTTTCCGCAGATCATCCGGACCTATGTTTTCATACTGTTTGAGGGTCTTTTCCAGCAGGGCCAGACGCTCCGGTTCCCAGCCGGGCAGGGTGAAGCCCTTGCTGTCCTCGGCGGTCTTGCGCACGATCTCCAGGGGACCCATTTCGCCCAGGTCTTTTTCGTCAAAGTACAGGCTGTTGCTGCCGTCCTCGGGGATGATCCGGGCCAGGTCGGTGCGCAGCCAGTCGAACACGGGCATGAAGTTGTATACGATCACCTTGACCCCGTGCTTGGCCAGCATGCGGATGGTGGAAATGTAATTGGCAATATATTCCTCGCGGCTGGGCAAGCCGATCTTGATATCTTCATGGACGTTGACGCTTTCGATCACTTCAATCTCCAGCCCGGCGTCGTTCACCTCTTTTTTGAGGGCCACGAATTCAGCCTCGGGCCAGTCCACGCCCGCGGGCTTGTCCAGCAGGCCCATCAGGCCCGTCATGCCGGGGATCTGCTTTACGTATTTCAGGGGAATGGGATCGCTCTGGCTGCCGTACCAGCGGAAGGTCATTTTCATAAGCACAGTCTCCTTCAAAACGCAATGAAGCGGGTATACCTCAAAAGCATACCCGCGAAATGATTTAGCCTCTGATTTCCTTCACGATGGCCGCGGCTTCGCGCACCATGTTTTCGATCTCGTCAAACTTGCCTTCCTTGACCAGGCTGCCGCTGACCATCCAACTGCCGCCGCAGGCCACGATGCGGTCATATTTGAGGTAATCGCGCACGTTGTCCGCGTTGATGCCGCCGGTGGGCATGAAGTTGAGGCCCACATAGGGAGCGCACAGGGCCTTGATCATCTTGAGGCCGCCGGAGGGCTCAGCAGGGAAGAACTTGAGCACGTCCAGATCAAACTGCAGGGCGGCTTCGATCTCGGTGGGGGTGCACACGCCGGGGGTCATGGGAACGCCGCGCTTGAGCACATATTCGGTCACCTTGGGGTTGAAGCCGGGGCTGACGATGAACTTGGCGCCCGCGTCGATGGCGCGATCCGCCTGCTCGCAGGTCAGCACGGTGCCCGCGCCGATGATCATATCGGGATAAGCCTTGGCCATCTGGCGGATGGACTCCTCGGCGGCGGCGGTGCGGAAGGTCACCTCAGCGCAGGGCAGACCGCCGTTCACCAGGCGCTCGGCCAGTGGCAGGGCGTCCTTGGCGTCGTTGAGCACCACCACGGGCACGATGCCCAGCTTTTGCAGCTTTTTCATCATCTCAGTCATGGATATATCCTCCCTATATTAAAATCATTAGAGTGTAACGCCTTGTTTGAAGATGGCCAGATCGTGGAAGCCGTTCTGCTCGTTACGGGCAGGCTTGCCGGAGGCCACGGCCAGCACGTATTCCATCAGCTCGTTGCACAGCTGCTCCAGGGTCATGCCGTCCAGCAACCGCCCGGCATTGAAATCGATCCAGTTCTTTTTATGCTGCGCCAGCGGAGAATTGGAAGCGATCTTGATGGTGGGCACAGGACAGCCAAAGGGGGTGCCGCGGCCGGTGGAGAAAAGGATCAGCTGTGCGCCGGAAACGGCCAGGGCCGTGGCGGCCACAAGATCATTGCCGGGGGCGGAAAGCAGATTCAGGCCCTGATTCTCCACATGCTCGCCATAGGCCAGCACGCCGCGCACCGGGGAGGAGCCGCTCTTCTGGGTGCAGCCCAGGGCCTTGTCCTCCAGGGTAGTGATGCCTCCGGCCTTGTTGCCGGGGGAAGGATTCTCGTACACAGGCATGTGGTAGGCTTCAAAGTAGCCCTTGAAATCGTTGATCAGCGAGACCGTCTTATGGAACAGCGCCTCGTTTTCGCAGCGGCCCATCAGGATGGTTTCGGCGCCGAACATTTCCGGCACTTCCGTCAGGATGGTGCTGCCGCCCATGGAGGTCAGCAGATCGGAGAATACGCCGATGGTGGGATTGGCGGTGATGCCGGAAAGGCCGTCTGAGCCGCCGCACTTGAGCCCCACCACCAATTGATCCGCGCTGCAGGGCACGCGCTTGTCCGCCTGCATATTGACGGCCAGCTCCTCCAGCAGCTTCATACCCTCTTCCAGTTCATCTTCCGCCTGCTGGCAGATCAGAAAGCGCACGCGGCTTTCATCATAATCTCCCATATAGGGCTTGATCTGCTCGATGCCGCTGTTTTCGCAGCCCAGGCCCAGCACCAGCACGCCGCCGGCATTGGGATGGGTGGCCAGGCTGGCCAGCACCTTGCGGGTATTGTTCTGATCATCGCCCAATTGGCTGCATCCGTAGGGATGGGGGAAGGCATAGACACCCTCCACCGGGCCTCCCACCAGCTTCTGTGCCTGATGGACCAGGGCCTTGGCCACGTCGTTGACACAGCCCACGGTGGGCACGATCCACAGCTCATTGCGGATGCCGGGACGGCCAACCTTGCGTGGATAGCCCATGAAAGTGCCGGGCTCCCGCCTGGTCACAGCAGGATGAGTGGGCTGATAGATATATTCCTTTTGTCCGCTGAGCAGGGTGTGCAGATTGTGGGTATGGATGTGCGCGCCCTGACGGATATCCTCGGTGGCTTCACCGATGGGAAAGCCGTATTTGATCACCGGCTCGCCTTTTTTGATGTCGCGCAGGGCCACCTTATGGCCCATGGGGATAGCGTCCAGCAGGGTGACCTGGCCGCTGCCATAGGAAACGATGCTGCCCTTTTCCAAGGGCTTCAAAGCCACAGCCACCAGGTCTTTCTCTGTGATGCGAACCAATTCGTTCATGGCAGATCCTCCATTTTACAGGCAGGAACGATAAGCGGCCAGAGCGCCTTCTTTGCGGATCAGGGCGAGGTCCTGGGCCACAGCGGTTTCAAAGCCGGAAATGGCGGTTAGATCCTGACCCCACATATCGGTGTTGGTCAGCACTGCGTGCACCAGGTCCTCCGTGCTGTCGTCCTTGTGGGCCCAGTAGAATTCCAGCGCCCAGCGATCGTCGGACACGGTGTATTCGTTGCCCTTGGCGCGGCGGCACACCAGGCCACTGTCGGTCAGGGCCTGAATGTCGTTGGAATAGAAAGCGATATAGGCCGCCAGGCTCATGGTCAGGCAGGCGGGCAGTTTGCCGTTGATTTGGATGTAGTCCAGCAGAGAGGGCATATTGCGGGCGCGCCATTTGGAGGTGGAATTGAGGCTGATGCTCATGAGCTCATGATTGACGAAGGGGTTGTTGAAGCGATCCTGCACGGCGGAGGCAAAGTTCATCAGGTCGTCCTTATCCAGGGGCAGGGTGGGGATCACTTCTTCATAGAGCATCTTGTTCATGAAGCCCAGCACGGTGTCGTCGTGCATGCAATCCCGCACGATGTCGAAGCCCGCCAGATACGCGCCCAGCACAAAGCCCGTGTGCGCGCCGTTCAGGATGCGCACCTTGCGCTTTTTATAGGGAGTCACGTCCGGCACCACAGACACGGGCACGCCGGCCTTTTTGAAGGGCAGGCGGTCTTCCAGCTCGGCAGGGCCTTCGATGGCCCAGAAGCCGAACACCTCGCCTACGTCGGTCAGGGGATCGTCATAGCCGTTGGCGGCGGCCAGGGCCTTGACTTCTTCGGGGTCACGGATACGGCCCGGGACGATGCGGTCCACCAAGGTGGAGCAGAACAGGTTCTTCTCATTGATCCAGGCGCGGAAACCGGCGTCCAGACCCCAGTCGTCGATATACTGGTTGACGCACTTGAGCAGCTCTTTGCCGTTGTTGTCGATCAGCTCGCAGGAAAGGATGGTGAGTCCAGGCAGACCGGCGGTATAGCGCTCATAGAGCACACGGGTCAGCTTGGCGGGGAAGCTGATGGGGGGCACCTGGTCAAATTTGCTTTCATTTTCATGCACGATCCCGGCCTCGGTGGTATTGGACACCACAAGCTCCAGATCGGGGCTCTTGGCCAGCGCCAGCACGTCGTCCCAGTCACGGTAAGGATTGAGGCAGCGGCTTACGGCGGAGATGACGCGCTTGTCATCCACCTTGCGGCCCTTTTCGCTGCCGCGCAGATACAGGGTATACAGGCCTTCCTGGGCGTTGACCAGATCGGTCAGGCCCTGGCCGATGGGCTGAATCAGCACGACCTTGCCGTTATAACCGGCTTTTTCATTGGCGATATCGATAAAATCATCCACAAAGGCCCGCAGAAAATTGCCTTCGCCGAACTGCATCACCTGTTCCGGCGCGTCTTTCAGGATATATCCGGGATAACCGGACTGTTTCAGCACTTCGTAATTCAATTGAGCCATAGCGATCACCCTCCTAAGCGGCATCTTTCTGATCAAAGCATACAACTTTTTCCGCTTTTCGTCAACAAAAAAGGCCGAAATATCATATATTTACTTTACTTTATCCATATTTTCTGTTATGCTGGAAAAAACGTGCGGAAAAACCGCACTGATTATGGAGGAAACGGATATGAATATCGGCCTTCGCCTGCATGATACACTTCCCGGAAATCTGAATGAGCGCCTGGCTATCGCGGAAGGGCAGGGCTTCACCTGCGCCCATCTGGCCATGAGCAAGGTGATCCCCGGGTTCAAAATGGATGACGCGCCTTCCCTGCTGACGGAGGACCTGGCCCAGGAGGTCCGGGATCGATTTGCCGCCCATCATATGGAGTGCGCGGTGCTGGGCTGCTATCTGAAACTGGCGGCGCTGGATGGGGAGGAGCGCAAAAAGACGCAGGAAATCTATCGCGCGCATCTTCGGTTTGGCCGCATGATCGGCGCGCGGGTGGTGGGCACCGAGACCCCGGCCAGCGCCGCCAATCATTGGGATGAGGACGCCTGCCATGGGGAAGAAGCGCTGCGCCTCTTCATCGACAGCCTGCGCTCTGTGGTGCAATGGGCGGAGGAAGAGGACGCCATCATCGCCGTGGAACCCGTCATCAGCCATATCGTGCATACGCCGGAGCGGGCGGAACGGGTGCTGGACGCCCTTAAATCCGATCATCTGCAGATCATTCTGGATGCCGTCAACCTGTTTTCCATGGATCATCTGGATCAGGCCGACGTCATCGTGGAGGATGCCATTCGTCGTCTGGGGGACAAGGTAACGGTGCTGCACATGAAGGATTATGAGCCTGCTCCCGGCGAAAAACGGCCCCGGCCCATTGCCTGCGGCACAGGCCATATGCGGTATGACGCGCTGCTGCGTTTTGCCAAGCAGAAGAGTCTGCCTATGACGCTGGAAAATACCAAGCCGGAAAACGCCCAGGCCACCCGGGAATATCTGGAGAAGCTGGCTGCTGCGCTGTAAGGAGGAAAAGAGAATGGTGATCATTGCCAAGGACGGCACGGGCGATTTTGAGTCGGTGCAGGCGGCCATAGACGCTGTTTCACCGTCGGACGATTCCACGCAGACCATTCTGATCCGCAATGGTATTTATTGCGAGCGGGTGGTGGTGGATCGGGACAATGTGCGCATCGTTGGAGAAAACGCGGACAATACCGTGATCACCTGGAGCGCCTGCGCTCATGATCGGGACACAGAGGGAAAGGAAAAGGGGACGTTTTTATCCTTTACCTTCTTAGTGACGGGAGCCCATGTGACGGTGGAAAACCTGACCATCCGCAACGATGCCGGGGACGGCAGCGTGGTTGGACAGGCGGTGGCGGTCTATGCCGCGGGAGATCAGGGCATATGGCGTGATTGCCGCCTGATCGCCCATCAGGATACGCTGTTCTGCGGTCCGGTGATGGCCAAGATCGGGGCCGAGATCGCGCCCCATTCCCTGGCAAACGCCGAATGCGTGGACAGCGTGGGGGACTGTCCCCTGACCCACAGCCGCCAATATTTTGAAAACTGCCTGATCCAGGGGGATGTGGATTTTATCTTCGGCCCCTATCGCTGCTGGTTTGAAAAGTGCGAACTGCGCATGAACGCCCGGGGCGGCTGGTATACCGCGGCCAACACGCCGGAGCAGCAGCCCTATGGCTTGGTGTTCCATGGCTGCCATCTCACCGGCGAGTGTGAAGCAGGCAAGGCCTATCTGGGACGTCCCTGGCGCAAATTCGCGCGGACGCTTTTCCTGGAATGCGAGATGGATGCCTGCGTGGCGCCCTGCGGGTTTATCGATTGGGACGAGAACCGGGTGATCACTCCGCGGTGCGGCGAGTGGCGCTCCACAGGCGCGGGCGCGTGTGCCGCGCGGCATCCGTCCCAGCGGCGGCTGACGGATGAAGAAGCGCGCCGCGTCACCATCCGGGAGGTCCTGGGGGACTGGATGGATAAAACGGATATATCTCATTGAAAAACCCGCACACTTTGATGGAAAACCTTGACATGGATGCGCGAGAACAGTATGATGGGATCGGATAAAAACGACATGGAGGAGCTGGCGGCATGCAGACGAAAAACGCAAGGCTGACAGCCTATCTGAACGAGGAAGAACCGAGCGAGATCAAGCGCAGAGGCTGTATCGCGCTGTATCAGAGCACAGGGGATAAAATCTATCTGGAATATGTGCTCAACCATATGGACAAAAGCAGCGGCATGTCCTTGCTTTTTGCTTGGGGCGAAACGGGAGACGAAGCGTATCGCAAGGCCATGGACGCCCTGATGGAGCATTTGCCGGAAGTCACGGATGCAAAGACGCTTTATCAGGTGGCGCCCTTCCACGCGGCCTACGATGTGCGCTTTGGCGGACGCAAGGACGCTCGCCGGATCGCCGAGCTGTTTCAGCGCATGCAGGATCGTTTGACTGATCCCTGGTATATGCTGGCCCTGGTGGATTGCATCGAACAGATGGATATCCAGCTGTATGAGCACTATCGCGTACTGGCTGATCTGATCCTGAAAGCCGGTCAGACGATATGGCGAAAAAACGCCCTGAACGCGGCAGACTGCTGTTTGCTGATGAAGGGAGCGCGGCTGGGGCTGCTTGATCCCGAAAAATATCTGACGCGGGCATTGGAGAGCTTCCCTTCTTTGGAATGGGATGCATTCTGCCCGCTGGCGCTGGCCGAGCAGAGGAGGATAAACGCATGAAATGCCTGTATACCTCCGCCCGCAGCTGTACGGTGCTGCTGGACCCTCAGGGCGATTATGAAGCCCGCAGCGTCCGGCGGCTGGTGTTGAACGGACGGGAGCTTGGCGAGGAAAACCGCTCTGTCTGCTCGCTGTTTGATCTGTGGCCGGACACCGATTACACGCTGACCGGTTTCATAAACGGGGAAGCAGAGGAGACGCTTACCTTCCATACGGACGTGGAAGCCTGTACGCTGAACGTCCGCCGCTTCGGCGCAAAGGGCGACGGGGAGCATGACGATACGCCGGCGCTGCAGGCGGCCATCCTGTGCTGTCCTGACGGGGGACGTGTGCTGGTGCCTGCCGGAACTTACCGCACCGGCCCCATTTTCCTCAAGAGCCATATGACTCTGGAGCTTCAAAAGGACGCCACCCTGGCGCTGATGACGGACAGGGCGAAATTCCCCATCCTGCCCGGCATGACACGCACCACCGATGAGCAGGGCGAGTATCTGCTGGGCACCTGGGAAGGAAATCCCCTGGATTGCTTTGCGGGAGCCTTGACCGGGATCGGCGTAAAGGACGTGCGCATCATCGGCCAGGGCGTGGTGGACGGCTGCGCTCAATTGGGGGATTGGTGGCAGAATCACAAGGTGATCAAGGGGGCGTTCCGGGGCAGGATCTTCTACCTGCGGGATTGTGAAGATGTGACCGTACAGGGCATCACCTTCCGCAACAGTCCCTCTTGGAATCTGCATCCCTGCTTCAGCCGGAAGCTGCGCTTTTTGAACGTGCGGGTGGAAGCGCCCTATCACAGCCCCAATACCGATGGCTTTGATCCCGAAAGCTGCCAGGATATCCGCATGCTGGGCACGGTGTTTTCCGTGGGCGACGACTGCATCGCCATCAAGTCCGGCAAGATCTATATGGGCCAGAAGTATCATACGCCCTGCGAAAACATCGAGATTGCCTGGTGCGCCATGCTGAACGGCCATGGCGGCGTCACCGTGGGCAGCGAGATGGCGGGCGGCGTGCGGCATGTGTGGGTGCATCACTGCTTGATGCGGGGCAACGACAGAGGGCTGCGGGTCAAGACCCGGCGGGGCCGCGGCAAATACGCCGTGGTGGACGATATCCGCTTTGAGGATATCCGCATGGAGGGCGTCAAAGCGCCGCTGGTGGTCAACGCCATGTACTATTGCGACCCGGACGGCCATACCCCCTATGTGCAGTCCCGAGAAAAGCAGCCGGTGGACGACACCACGCCCACCATCGGCACAGTGTGCTTTGAACGGGTGCGTGCGGAGGATTGTCAGGCCTGCGTGGGATATGTGCTGGGTCTGCCGGAAAAGCCCGTGGAGCAGCTGGTCCTGCGGGATTGCGATTTTGCGTTCAGCGAAGACGCGCAGCCCATGGAACCTGCCATGGCCGAAGGCGTGGATGCGTGCTCCAGACGCGGCCTGATCGTGCAGTATGCGGATCGGCTGATCCTGGACAACGTACGCATGCGGGGGATCGAAGGAAAACCGCTGGATGCGGTTTCTGTGAATCAGATAGAAAATCATTGAGGAGGAGATCAAGATGGATATTCGTTACAGCTGCAACCAACGCGACTTCAAGCGCTATACCACCGAGGAGACTCGCAAGGAGTTCCTGATCGAAAAGCTGTTTGCGGCGGACGAGGTCATCGCCGTGTACAGCCATGTGGACCGCATGGTCACGCTGGGCGTGATGCCGGTGAATGAAAAGGTGAGCATCGATAAGGGAATCGATATCTGGCATAACTTCGGCACCGATTATTTCCTGGAGCGCCGGGAGTGCGGCATGTTCAACGTGGGCGGCGCGGGCCGCGTAACCGTGGACGGTACCGTGTACGAGCTGGGATATAAGGATTGCCTCTATATCACCAAGGGCGCCAAGGAAGTCTATTTTGAGAGCGACGACGCGGCCAAGCCTGCCAAATACTATATCGTTTCCGCTCCCGCCCATTGCAGCTATGAAAACAAGCTGATCAAGATCTCCGACGCGGCCAAAAAGCCCCTGGGTGCGCTGGAAACCAGCAACAAGCGCACCATCAACCAGTTTATCCATCCTTCCGTGCTCAAGACCTGCCAGCTTTCCATGGGCATGACGGTGCTGGAGCCCGGCTCCGTGTGGAACACCATGCCCGCTCACACCCACGAGCGCCGCATGGAAGTGTATTTCTACTTTGAAGTGCCCCAGGATAACGTGGTTTTCCATATGATGGGCGAAGGTCAGGAGACCCGCCACATCGTGATGCAGAACGAGCAGGCGGTCATTTCTCCTTCCTGGAGCATCCACGCGGGCGCGGGCACCAGCAATTACACCTTCATCTGGGCCATGGGCGGTGAAAACCAGGCCTTTGACGATATGGACACCATTCCCACCACCGAACTGCGTTAAGGAGGAAAAAAACATGGATATGAACGCTTTCAGCCTGAAAGGCAAAATCGCTTGGATCACCGGCGCTTCCTATGGCATCGGCTTTGCCATCGCCCAGGCTTACGCCGCTGCCGGCGCCACCATCGTCTTTAATGACCGTGGCCAGGAGCAGCTGGATAAGGGCCTGGAAAACTATGAAAAAGCAGGCATCAAGGCCTATGGCTATGTCTGCGACGTGACGGACGAGGAAGCCGTGCAGGCGACTGTCAAGAAGATCGAGGAAGAAGTGGGCACCATCGATATCCTGGTGAACAATGCCGGCATCATCAAGCGCATCCCCATGTGCGAAATGTCCGCCGCCGAGTTCCGCCAGGTGGTGGACGTGGACCTGAACGCTCCCTTCATCTGCGCCAAGGCCGTGATCCCCGCCATGATCAAAAAAGGCCATGGCAAGATCATCAACATCTGCTCTATGATGAGCGAGCTGGGCCGCGAGACCGTCAGCGCCTACGCGGCGGCCAAGGGCGGCCTGAAAATGCTGACCCGCAACATCTGCTCCGAATACGGCGAGCACAACATCCAGTGCAACGGCATCGGCCCCGGTTATATCGCCACGCCCCAGACCGCGCCCCTGCGGGAGATCCAGCCCGACGGCAGCCGTCATCCCTTTGACCAGTTCATCATCGCCAAGACGCCCGCTGCCCGGTGGGGCACGCCGGAGGATCTGCAGGGTCCCGCCGTGTTCCTGGCCAGCGACGCCAGCAACTTCGTCAACGGCCATATCCTGTATGTGGACGGCGGTATCCTGGCCTATATCGGCAAGCAGCCGTAATCAATAAAGCCCGCCTGCGCGGGCTTTTTGCATATGGAGGAGCTATGGATTTTACGAAATTGACAGCCTATTTGGATTCCCTGATCGAGATGGGCGTTCCCAGCGTGGATATGATCGTATACCGGGATCATGAGCCGCTTTACCGGCACATGGCTGGATGGAAGGATGCCGCAAAGAAGGTGCCGCTGGCGGGCGACGAGACCTATTGCTTGTATTCCTGCACCAAGGTGTTTACCACCTGCGCGGCCATGCGGCTGATCGAGCAGGGCAAGCTGCATTTGGATGATCCCGTAAGCCAATATCTGCCCGCATACGCCCATCTGACTGTGAAAAGTGAGGATGGTCCCCGTCCGGCCAAGCGGCCCATGCTGGTGCGGCATCTGATGAGCATGCAGAGCGGCCTGAACTACGACGCGGATACACCCGCTGTGCGGAAACTCATCCAGGAGACCAAGGGTCAGGCCACCACCCGTCAGCTGGCGGAAGCCAAGGCGCAGGACCCGCTGGAATTTGAACCCGGCGAGAACTTTTTGTACAGCTTGAGCCACGACGTGCTGGCGGCGGTCATTGAAGTCGCCTCGGGAATGAAATTCTCCGAGTATCTGAAAAAGAACATCTTTGATCCTTTAGGCCTGACCACCATCGGCTTTTCGCTGAAGGAGAAAGATCATGCACGCCAATGCGCCCAGTACATGTATAGCGGCGAAAAGAAAACCTTTGATCCCATCGAGAGTGAAACGCTGCCCTATCGCTATACGCCCCAATATGAGAGCGGCGGCGCGGGATTGATCTGCGATCTGCGGGATTACAGCACCTTTGCGGACGCTGTGGCCTGCGACGGCAAGAGCAAGGATGGGTACGCCATCCTCTCTCCCGCCATGATCCAGCTCTGGAGCGCCAATCAGCTGGGTCCCGTGAGCCGGAAATCCTTTGACGCGTGGAACCGCCGCGGTTATTCCTATGGCCTGGGCGTGCGCACCCGCGTGACGCTGCAAGCGGGCGGGCGCGGCTCCATCGGGGAATTCGGCTGGGACGGCGCGGCGGATTCCTGGGTGATGATCGATCCCCATCTGCATCTGTCCGCTTTCTTTGCCATGCACGTGCGGGGCTTCCCGTATGCCTACGACGTGATCCATCCCAATCTGCGTAATTTGATCTACGAGGCCATGGAATAAGGCCTATCCACGCGAAAGGACCGCCGGGAGACCGGCGGCCTTTGTTTATTTGCGTTTGACGGGCACCCATACCTCGCAGTAATACTTTTCATCCTTGGGGCCCTTTGGATAATCCATGGGATCGGTGTAATACTCCACGCTGATCCCTGCGGCAATTTCATATTCCTTGTTTTCGGGCAGCCATTCGGAGAAAATGCGCCTTGTGGTGTCCTGCAATACCTGGGGCATGGGACCGAGACAGGGAAAGACCGCCCAGGTATGGGCCGGAAGGGTGACGGCTTCAAATCCGGGCTGATCCTTTTCCGGCGCGTAAGCATCGGCGATCATGTATTTGAAGCATTTCCCATCCATGTTTTCGTCAAAGCAAACGGCATATTCTCCCATGACGATCTTGCTGCGTCCGCTGGCCATGTGTTCATCCCAGAAGGCCGGGCATTGGGTCATGCCTTCATTGAAGGGGATCATCTTGCTGCATCCGATCAGCTTGATCGCGGGCTTGTCCATGATCTTGTAATCCATCCTGAAACCACCTTTCAATTGAATGTGGATGCGCAGAGGCGCGAAGATTCGGGGCTTTTTGCTGCCGCTGCGCGCTTCCGCAGGGGTGCAGCCATGGAAACGGACAAAGGCCTTAGTGAAGCTGTCCGGGGATTCATAGCCATATTTGAGGGCGAGGTCGATGACTTTTCCGCCGCCGTTCGTCAGTTCCCGGGCGGCCTCCGTCAGCCTGCGATTACGCAGGTATTCGCTGGGCGTGTATCCGCAGAGGATGACGAACCCTTTTTGAAAGTATAAGGGGGAAAAATGCACCTCGTCCGCGATCTGCTGCACAGTGAGCTCTTCTGTGAGATGATCCTCCATATAGGCGATGGCCCGGGTGATCGCTTCGGTCCAATCCATGGCGCTTACCTCCTTACGGGGATCATCATAGCACAGCAGACGCACATATTCCCGACAATTTCAGCTTTCTTTTGTCCCGTTTACTTGGATAGAAGAAAGCACTTCGCCCACTTTTTCATGGATCACCAGCTCGGCCATATCGTCATAGGGCGTGGCGTCCCGATTGATCAGCACAAGATGTCTTCCCCGGAAATATCGCAGCAGCCCAGCAGCGGGATATACTGTCAAACTGGTGCCTGCCACGATGAGCATGTCCGCGCCGCGGATGGCGTGCACGGCCCCGGATACCACCTCGTCATCCAGTCCTTCTTCATAGAGCACCACGTCGGGCTTGATTTTGCCGCCGCAGGAGCACAGCGGAATCCCTTTGCTGTCCCGGATATAGGCAGGCTCATAGAATTTGCCGCACCGCATGCAATGATTGCGCCATACGCTGCCGTGCAGCTCATAGACCTGCCGGCTGCCGGCCTTAGTGTGCAGCCCGTCTATATTTTGCGTAACGATGGCGGTCAGTTTACCTGCCTGCTCCAGTTCGGCCAGCTTTAAATGAGCGGCGTTGGGCTGGGCCTCCAGGGGGAGCATTTTATCCCGATAAAAGCGATAGAATTCCTCCGGCATCCGGTCAAAGAAGGTGCGGCTGAGGATGGTCTCCGGCGGCCAATCATATTTTTGATGATAAAGCCCGTCCGTGGAGCGGAAATCGGGAATACCGCTCTCTGTGCTGACGCCAGCGCCGCCAAAGAAAACGATACGGCTGGATTCATCCACCATTTGCTGCAAAGTCATAGACTGCCTCCTTGAAAGGTTTGATAGTATCCGTAGGTTTCTTTCCCGTATGGGGTGATCTTTTTTGTATCGGCGTTGTATCGGGTGAAAACAAGCTGGAGCTCTTCCGGTAACAAGGCACTAAAATCAGTGGTTCCTGTCATTTCCGCGGCGGCATGCAGCAGGCATAAGGCCACGCATTGAATGTTGAACCGCCTGTCGCGGTGCAGCTTGCGCCAAATCTTTTTCATGGATGTTTGCGTATCCAAGGGCGCGGAGACAGGCAGCGCTCGGATGCCGGCATCATGCGCATAATTGATGTCTTTGATGGCCGTGGCCGCAAAGATCTGTCCATATCCCGTGGAGCTGTCCCGTTTTGCGGGCAGATGCATCCGATCCCACAGGGGCTGAAAGCGCCAATAACAAGCCACCGCCAGGTCAGCCAAGGGATCAAGCCAATCCATGCCGGTCATTTCCTGCCAGAGCACCGCCTGTATACAGGCCTTGGGAATTCCATAGGCCGTTGCCGCTTCCTGTATATCAGCCTCATGACGGCGCAGCAGCTTTCGCACAGTGGCTTTTGAATATCTCTTGATCATGTTTTTATTGTAAGCAAAATGGTGGGTTTGTCAACCGGTGACAGTAAAAAAGGCCCGGCAAAGCGAACTTCACCGGGCCAGGGGGTAGGGGAATCAATCGTTCAGGGACTTCAGCAGCGCTTCCACCTGCAGAGCGGCTTCCTTGCTGCCGCCAAAGCTCAGGGTCCCGCGCAGGGGCATGTACTTCATCATGGCCATGCCCATCTCGTCGGAGATCGCCTCCGTGGCGGCTTCGCTCTTTTCCTCATTGGAGCCGCCGCCGAAGGCCTGCATGATCTGGTCGATCATGGGCTTGAAGGCCGCAGCAGCCTTGGGATCAGACATGATATCCAGGAAGATGCTGTTCATGTCATAATGCCGGGGCAGTTCCACGGTGGAGTTGACCTTAAGGCAAGCCTTGCAGGGCAGATCACGGGAGGAAGAACCGACTTCTACGGTGAAGTCACCGGTCTCCACGTACCAATCATGGATCTGCTCGTTCCAGGTGGCGAAGGAGCGCTTGTCCAGGGTGAAGGTGATTTCCTTGGTTTCACCGGGCTGGAGCTCCACTTTCTCAAAGCCTTTCAGCTCGCGCACAGGACGGATGGCGGTGCTTTCCACATCGCCCACATACAGCTGCGCCACAGCCTTGCCGGCGCGCTTGCCTGTGTTGGTCACCTTGACGGTGGCGGTCACGGTATCGGTATCCTTGATTTCGCTGGCGCTGAGTTTCAG
The DNA here is from genome assembly GCA_902781945.1 of uncultured Eubacteriales bacterium. Classification (GTDB taxonomy): domain Bacteria; phylum Bacillota; class Clostridia; order Christensenellales; family Aristaeellaceae; genus SFMI01. The sequence continues at coordinate 76,013 of CACZLE010000001.1, forward strand.
ATCACTATACTCAAAGGTGGTATAGCTGAGACCATGACCGAAGGGGAACAGCACGTCCATTTCCTTCTTGTCATAGTAGCGATAGCCCACGAACACGCCCTCGCGATATTCGGTGCGGTTGCCTTCGCCGCCGAAATACAGGTAGGAGGGGTTGTCGCTGAGCTTCAGGGGGAAAGTTTCCGCCAGATGGCCGCTGGGATTCACATCGCCAAACAGCACGTTGACAGTGGCAATGCCCACAGCCTGGCCGCCCAGATAGCCTTCCAGGATGCCCTTGACCTTGCCGACCCAGGGCATTTCCACAGGAGAGCCGTTGTAGAGCACCACGACGGTGTTGGGATTGGCTTCCGCTACGGCTTCGATCAGCTTGTCCATGTAGGCAGGCAGATGCATATGGGTGCGGTCATAGCCCTCGGATTCGTAGGAATCCGGCAGACCGGCGAACACCACAGCCACCTTGGCGGCCTTGGCAGCCTTCACGGCTTCCGCCAGCTGTTCCTCGGTGGAGCAATCTGCGGCCACGCTGTAACCCTCGGCGAAGCAGATATTGAGGCCTTCGGCGGCTTCCAGGGCGCTGGTGGTCTTGAAGCTGTTGATATGGCTGCTGCCGCCGCCCTGATAACGGGGCGTCTTGGCGAATTCACCGATGAAGGCGATGGTATCCTGCTTGTTCAGGGGCAGGATATCTTCTTCGTTCTTCAGCAGCACCATGCATTCCGCGGCACACTGGGCAGCCAGCTGATGCTGGGCTTCCATATCCCAGGGGGTGTCGGGCTTGGCGTTTTCCACATAGCGATAGACGATGTTCAGAATGCGTTCGCAGGCCTGATCCACCAGCTTTTCATCCAGCTTGCCTTCCTTGACGGCGGCCACGATCTTTTCGTCGTTGATGCCGTTGGAGGAGGGCATTTCCAGATCCATGCCGGCGATGATGCCCTTGACGCGGTCAGAGACGGCGCCCCAGTCGGACATCACATAGCCCTTGAAGCCCCATTCGTCGCGCAGGACGTCGTTGAGCAGCCACTTGTTCTCATTGGCGTAGACGCCGTTGATCACGTTGTAGGAGCACATGACGGTCCAGGGCTGGGCTTCCTTGACGGCGGTCTCGAAAGCGGGGAAGTAGATTTCACGGATGGTGCGCTCGTCCGCGTCGGAGGAGGAGCTCATGCGGCGATGCTCCTGGTTGTTCAGGGCAAAATGCTTGATGCTGGTGCCCACGTTGCGGCTCTGCACGCCATTGATGTAGGCGGCAGCCATCTTGCCCGCCAGGTAGGGATCTTCGCTGAGATACTCGAAATTGCGCCCGCACAGGGGAGAGCGCTTGATATTGACGGCGGGGCCCAGCACCACGCTGAGCTTTTCATGCTGACAGCTGTCGCCGATGGCCTGGCCGACCTTGCCGATCAGTTCCTTGTCGAAGGAGGCAGAGGTGGCGCAGCCCGCCGGGAAGCAGACGGCCTTGATGCTGTCATTTACGCCCAGATGATCCGCCTTATCATCCTGTTTGCGCAGGCCATGGGGGCCGTCGCTGACCATGGAGGCGGGGATGCCAAGGCGTTCGATGGCCTTGGTATGCCAGAAGTCCGCGCCGGAGCACAGACCGGCTTTTTCTTCCAATGTCATTTGGGCGATCAGAGCTTTGATGTCCATGGGGATCGATCTCCTTTCATTCGTCAAAGCGGTTTATTTTATCTCCACGGTGGACAGATCCCAGGGTTCGTGGATCTTGGGCACGTCGGAGATCAGACGCTTGGTGTAGGGCGCTTTGGGGGTCAGCATGACTTCATCGGGACGTCCGGATTCCACAAATTTGCCGTGCTCCATGATGTACACGGAGTCGGAGATGTAGTAAGCCAGGCCGATATCGTGGGTGATGAAGATAACGGTCATGCCGGTCTCGTTGCGCAGGTTCAGCAGCATGTCCAGGATGGTGGCGCGGGAGCAGGCGTCGATCATGGAGGTGGGCTCGTCAGCCAGCAGGATATCGGGCTTAAGCAGGAAGATGCGGGCGATCATCAAACGCTGCATCTGGCCGCCGGACAGCTCGAAGGGATACTTGTTGGTGAGCTCGGCGAACTTCAGATTGACGAAGCTGCACGCCTCGGTCATCATTTCGATTTTCTTTTCCTTGGGCAGGTTTTTGCCGCCGCGCATGTTGATGCAGTCCAGCAGAACGGCGTCGATCTTGTGGAACACGTTGTAGCTGGAGAAGGGATCCTGGAAAATGGCCTGGATGCCCTTCCAGTATTCCTTTTTCTTGGCGCCGGTGGAGATATCGCGGGGCTGGCCCTTGAAAAAGATCTCGCCCTCGGTGGGCTCCAGGAGGCCCAGCAGGATCTTGGACAGGGTGGTTTTACCGGAACCGGATTCACCCACGATGGAAATCAATTCGCCCTTATGGAATTCAAAGTTCACGTGATCGACGGCCACAGTGGTGGTTTTGCCGGTGTGGAACACACGGGTGACACCCTTGCCGCTCAAGCAAAGGGGCTCCTTGGAAAAGTCCTTGTTTCGGTCAGAACCGAAGGTTACGCTTTCACGGGTATCTTCCGGCTGAACGCTGATCTTTTCATCCGTCTTCACGTTCGTACACCTCCCTCAGTTCTTTCTCGGAGAAGGCACAGCGATAGCTGCGTCCGCCGCCGATATCCAGCAGCGGCTGCTGATTGACCTTGCAGGCCGCGGTGGCATAGCGGCACCGATCCGCGAAGCGGCAGCCGATGGGCGGATGCTTCAGGTTGGGCGGCGTGCCGGGAATGGCGGTCAGCTTCACGTCGCGGGTGCCTTCCTCGGGAACCAGGATGGAGCGCATCAGGCCGCGGGAATAGGGATGGATGGGATCGAACACCATTTCCTTGGCGCTGCCGCGTTCCACGATCTGGCCGGCGTACATGACCATAATGTCGTCGGTCACGTTATACAGCAGGGGCAGCTCATGGGTAATGAAGATCATGCTCTTCACCATGCCCTGGGCCATCATGTCCTTCATCATCTTGATCACCATCTTCTGGCTGGTCACGTCCAGGGCGGAAGAAGGCTCGTCAGCGATCAGGACCTTGGGGTTCAGGATGGTGGAAACGGCGATGACCACGCGCTGGCGCATACCGCCGGAGAGCTCTACGCTGTGCTTGTCCAGGGCGTCCACAGGCAGGCCCAGCTTGGCAAAGCGCTGCTCCGCCATCTCGCGGATCTGCTTTTTGTCCATGGGCAGCTCGTGGGCGCGGATCACGTCTTCGATGAATTTGCCAACCTTGCGGGTAGGGTTCAGGGCGTTCATGGCCGCCTGGGGGATATAGGCCACATCGGAACCCAGCACGGTCTTGCGGACGGTGTCGGGATCCAGGCCGGTAATATCCTTGCCATCCACCACGATGGTGCCGCTGGTGTAATGAAGCGGCGGGAAATAATAGCCCATCAGGCTCAGGGCCAGGGTGGATTTGCCGCAGCCGGATTCACCGGCGATACCCAAGCTCTTGCCCTCTTCGATATCAAGGGTCACGTGATCGACGGAGTAGACATCCTCGCCCTGACGGGTGATATATTTGGTGGTCAGCTGATTGACCTCAAGCATTTTCTTTGCCATCTGTCACACCTCCTTAATCACGCAGGGTCGGGTTGAACACCTGGTCGAGGCCGGTATTCATCAGGTTCAGAGAGAAAGAGATCAGCGCGATGACCAGGATCACCGGGAAGTAGGCCCACCAGGCGTTACTGGAGGTATACGCGCCAAACAGCTTGGACCAGTTCATCATCAGGCCCAGGGTGGGCAGCTCGTTGGGGTTCGGGCCCAGACCCAGCATGGACAGCTGCGCTTCGGCCAGGATGCCGCTGGACACCTGCAGGATGAAGGCCATCACCACGTAGCTGGCGATGTAGGGCAGGATGTCAGTCAGCACGATGCGGCCCAGGCTGTGGCCGGAGAGCTTGGACAGGTTCACGTGGTCACGGTTGCGCAGGCTGATGACCTGAGAACGCACGGAACGGGCGGTCCAAACCCAGCTGGTGATGCCGATAATGATGGCGCAAGTGGTGATGCTGCGGGAATTAGTGCCCAGAGCAGAGTAGATCAGGATCAGCAATACAAAGCCGGGGATGACGGTGAAGATGTTGCAGATGAACATCAGGATATCGTCTACCACGCCGCCAATATAGCCGGCCAGCAGACCGATGAGCAGGCCCAGGCTGGTGGCAATGGAACCGGCCAAGAGACCTACCAGCAGAGAAATGCCGGTGGCCTTCACCAGCTCGGTCAGAGTGTCACGGCCAAAGTTATCCGTGCCCAAAGGCAGGGTGATGGCGTTGGCCACCTCTGTCACCTTGACGTAATCGCTGGTGGCCACGGTGGAAACCGTCGCGCTGTCGCCCTCGCCCTTGGTCACGCTCATGGGAACGGACACATCGGTGGAAAGGCGATTGTTCAATCTTCTCAGCTCATTGCGCTTGGCTTGTGTGGAGAAGCCTTCATACTTTTTCGCCTTGGCGTCCGCATCGCTGTAATTGGCTTTCCAAACCTCGATCAGCTGATGGAAGTTCTCGTTGGAGGTATCCAGGCCGGTCACATCCGCTCCCATGGCTTTCAGATAGTCCAGCATGGTCTGCCGATCCTTGACAGGCAGAGAGGATTCCAAACGGTTGTCATCCGCTTCGGGCAGCTCCACACGGTAGGTACCCGTGTTGTTCGCGTCATATACGGAGACATAGGTGCCGGGGGACAGGAAGCCCTTGCCCAGACCCTGCAGCGGATCACGCGTGACAAAATACGGATAGATCAGCACGGTGAGCAGAATGGTCATGAAGATGATAAAGCCAACCAGGAAGCGGGGAGAATGGAATACGTTTTTCAGTGTATGTTTCATGCTCATCCACCCCCTTAATCAAACTGTGCAGCCTTGACCCGCGGGTCAATGAACGCATAGATAATATCCAACAGGAAGCTGGCGATCAGTACCATGATGGTGATGATCAGGGTACAGGCGGAGATGACCGGATAGTCCGAAGAGTTGATCGCCGCGTACATGGACATGCCCAAGCCAGGATAGCTGAAAATCGTTTCGGCGACCAACGCGCCGCCCACCATGGAGCCGATGCTCATGGCCAGACCGGTGACCTGGGGCAGCATGGCGTTGCGGAACACATAGCGAACGATCTTCTTATCCTTGATACCGAGAAAACGGGAGTACTTCACGTAGTCCGCGTTCAATTCGTAAATGGACATGGATCGCATACCAACCGCCTGGCCGCCGATAGAGATCAGTACGATGGACCAGAAGGGCAGCTGATAGTGGGAAATAACGGAAGCGATGAATTTCCAGCTGAAGCTGGGGATCATGCCGGGATCATAGGCGCCGTTGACGGGGGCCCAGCCCAGGCCGACGGCGAAGATCACCAGCAGGATAACGGCAGCGCCGAACGCGGGGATAGCGCTGAAAAACAGGGTAAGCGGCATCAGGCCCTTATCCCAGATGCCACGCTTGTAAGCGGCCACAGCACCCAGCAGGTTGCCCAGCAGCCAGCCCACCAGAATGGCGGGAAGCTGCAGCGCTACGGTCCACCAGATACTGGAGCCGATGATATCGGACACCAGACGGGGATACTGGCTGTAGCTTACGCCAAAGGTGCCCTTGGCGGCGTTCTTCACGAAATCCCAGAATTGGCCGAGAAGACTCTTATCCAGGCCAAACTGGTGAGAGTAATAAGCCATCTGTTCCTGAACCTGTTCCTGCGTTGCGCCGGGGCTGATGTTTTTACCCACGATGGCGTTTACGGGATCGCCGGGCATCAGCCGGGGCAGGATAAAGTTCAGGATCACTGCTGCGATAAAGGTAATGACAAACCAAAAAATCTTCTTTTTGAAGTATTTCAGCATGCCTTTCGTCATCAGTTATCCCTCCCCCCTAAAAAAAGGGCGGCCATGACTCGCCTGAGCAGGATCATGGCCGCCGGGTTAATTCTGGATTACTTTACGAGCTCCAGGTTGTACAGAGCAGCGATGCCGTAGCCGTCGGTGCAGTCCATGGGCGGGATGTTGTTGCCGTCGTCCTTCTCAGGATAGCCGGTCCAAACAGTCTCGTTCACAGCATGGAACACTTCGGGACGATACATCAGGGAGAAGGAAGGCACTTCGTCCAGATAGATCTGGGTGGCTTCGGTGTACAGGGCCTTCAGCTCATCAGCGTCGGTGGTCAGCGGGATCTTCTTGATGATCTCGTCGATGCGATCATTCTTGTAGTGGCCGAAGTTGCCGCTCCAGTTGTTGTCAACGCCAACGAACTCAGAGCTCATGAAAGCGCGGACGCGGCTCCAGGGAGCAGCGGGCTCGGCGCCGGCGGGGCTCCACATGAAGATTTCATATTCGGTCTGAGAACCCTTGGTGAACACGGTCTGATACTGATCCCAAGTGGGGAAGGTGGCGATGATTTCCACGCCGATGGCCTTGCCGGCCTCGGCAACCATGTTCATGGCAGCCTGCCAGTCAGTCCAACCATCGGGGCAGCAGGCCTTCAGGCTGATCTTTTCGCCGTTGTACTCACGCCAGCCGTCGCCGTCGGAGTCCACGATGCCAGCGGCATCCAGCAGAGCCTTGGCGCCTTCGATGTCCTTGCCGGCCCACTGCAGATCCTTCACAGCCTCATGATCATACATGGCCTGCTCACCATCGGTGGGGTTCATGACGGAACGGGGCACATCCACGAAGGAGGGGCTCTGGTTGGTCATGGCGTTCTCGATGATGTTGTCATAGTCAACAGCCATAGCGATGGCTTTGCGCAGTTCCTTCACCTGCATCACGGGCACATCCATGTTGTACCAGGCGGTGGGCATGGTGGCGCAGATGCCATAGGGAGCTTCGTCAGAATAGGTGGCAACAGGCAGACCCTGCTCTTCCCACAGCTTCTGCACGTTGGCGATGAACTGCTGGTTCACGTCGATCTGGCCGGCCTGGAAAGCAACCAGGGTGGCGTCGTTATCCTTGTAGATGGTGTGAGCGATGTACTTGGGAGCGGGCAGCTTGCCCCACATGGAGGCATCCTGGCCCCAGTAAGCATCGTTGCGCACGAAGGCAACCAGCTGGTCATTGGCGAAATAGGGGCCATAGGGGCCGGAGTACACGGCGTCGGGGGTGGGATCGGTGCGAACCGCGGTGGCATCGTTGTTGTGCTTCGCCAGCAGGCCCTCAGCCCAATCCTTCTGCACGATATAAACGCCGGTCAGGAAGTTCAGCACCTGCAGGGGGTTGGCGGGCTGGCCTTCTTCGTTCAGCTTGGCCTTGATCACAACAGCGCCGTCCACATTCTCGATGCTCTCGATATAGGGAGCATAGCCGGTGTAGGTGCCGTTCTGAATCTGGGTGCTCACATTCCAGGTGGCAACCACGTCGTCAGCGGTCACGGCAGTGCCATCAGACCACTTGGCAGCGGGCTTGATCTTGAGGGTCAGCTCGGTCAGGCTGTCGTTCCAAGTGTAAGCACCGTCAGCCAGCAGGGGATACAGCTGGCCGTCCAGGCCGTTGTACATGTACAGGGTTTCGAACATGCAGGTGCGGCTGCCGCGGGGCGCCTGGGACAGGGCCAGGCCGTTGTTCATATTGTCGCCCAGAGGGTTATAACCCACAACGGGGTCCCACTGCTGGCCGCCAAAGTAGAGGGTTTCGTTGCGGGGCAGGTCGGCTACTTCGGCGAACGCACTTACCGCGCCGAGAACCATGATCGCCGCCAGCAACAGGGCAAGGATCTTCTTCATACAGGTTTCCTCCTTAAAAATTTTGTTAAGGCCCTTGGGCCATAACATACTTTGATCAGATGGGGCGGACCGTTTCGCCCGGGATCAGATGACCCGCCACAGAAATGTGCTCCGGGGTAAAGGGATGTCCCGCCTCTGCCTGGCGGGCCAGCATCTGCGCCGCCTGATTTCCCATTTCTTCAGCATCCTGCCGCAGGGTGGTCAAATGGGGATGCACGTACTGCACCACGCTGATGCCGTCATATCCGGCCACGCTGATATCCTGGGGAATGCCAAAGCGCTGTGCGCGGAATTCGTTGAGCGCGCCCAGGTAGGAGATGTCATCCGGCAGCAGAACGCAGGTAGGGGGATCAGATAAGGCCAAAAGCTTTCGCGTTGCGGCCTGGGTGGATTCCGGATCGTGATAAAACGCTTCGATCAGATATTCCGGAGGAACATCGATCCCGTGCCCCTGACAGGCGGCCTTGAAAGCCCGGACCCGCGCCCGGGTCACATGGGTGTCGTCGCCGTAAATGAAAGCGATCTTGCGGTGTCCCTGGCTGTGGATATAGTCCACCAGGTCATGCATGCCGCGGGTATTGTCGGATACCACGCTGCTGATGCCTTCAAACTCGAAATCAATGCAGGCAACGGGACAATCATACTGGCGAACGTCGTTCACCACGTCGGAAACCCTGTCCGTCCCGGCGATGATCAAAATGCCGTCGCAGTTGCGATACCGGGCATGCTCGGCATAGCTGATGTGCTTTCCGCCCAGCTGATCGCCCACAAAAAATACGTCGTAGCCCAGGGTCTGGGCGCTGCGCATGAAGCTGTTGAGGATGCGGGAGAAGAATTCATGGGTCAGGCCATACTTGGCGGCCTCTTCGTAAATGATGCCGAAACTGTAAGATCGGCTGGTGCGCAGGGCCTTGGCAGCCATGTTGGGCATATAGCCCATTTCTTTGGCTACCTGCTGGATACGTTCCTTGGTGGCCTTGCTCAGATCCGACGCGTCGTTCAGTGCCTTGCTTACCGTTGCCAGGGATACGCCGCATGCTTCTGCGATTTTTCTTAATGTAACCATGGTTTCTCCAGTAACGGACGGCGCAAAGCGCCATGTAAATAACGGTAAGAAAAAGACATCTTTAACGTTTTCGATAGATTTATTATATGCGTTTTTGTAACCTTTGTCAATGGGTCTGCATTTCTTTTTTTTATTTCAAAATCTTGTAATATTTTGTAACAAAAAAGCGCTCCCGAAGCTGGGAGCGCCTGGAAGGGAATTGGATCAGCGGATATCATACACGCTGCGGACAGACAGATTTTGCACGCTGCCCCGCAGAACGCGAACGCGCTTTTTTCCGGCGTTCATGTCAAAATAGTTGTCGGACAGCACGGTATCCGCGCCGCAGAGGATCTCCACGCTGCGGGCATAGGCCTGGGCGGAAACCACGATTTCGTCGCCCTCCTGCCGAACTTGCAGCTTGGGATCGGCAAAACGGAAATGCTTGGGCGCGCAGAACAGCACGGTGCCGCTGCCCACCAGCTGCCCATCCTGGTCCTCCAGGGTATAGGCGTAGTAGCAGCCATAGGTATCTTCGCCGCTGAAATCCTGCTCCGGGAACCACTGGACGGACAGGGGAGCCACGTCCACGGCAAAGGAGCCTTCGTCTATAATGGAAGCATCCGGACGGCGGAGCGTCCAGCGGGCGATGCCATGGAAGGCCTGGCGGGACTCATTGGAAACATTTAGTTTCGCGCTCTTTTTCAGCGGGAAGGGCTCGGCGTTCACATTGGTATTCTGGGAAAGGATTCCTTCCTCCTCGCAGCTGATCAGCACGGGGGCAAAGAAACGCTTTTCGTAGTAATGCAGCGCCTTCCAGCGTCCGTAATAGTCGATGCTGGCCCAGCTGACCACCGGCCAGCAGTCGTTGAGCTGCCATACGATGGCGCCCATGCAGCGGCCCCGGTTGCGCCGCCAGTGCTCCACGCCGTACTGGATGGCCTGGGCCTGCAGCAGCTGGGAGGCATAGACAAAGGATTCCAGGGTGCTGGGGTAGAGATAAGTCTGAGAAAGATAGGAAGCGATCACACCATTGGCGGACTGATTGCGCTGGTGCTTTTCCATCACATAAGAATAGGCGTTGCGGTCTTCCGGCAGGGTAAAGGATTCGATGGTTTCCATGCAGGGGAAGGACTGGAAGCCGAATTCCGAAGCGTAGCGGAAATGGAACTTGCGGTATTCTGTAAAGGGCTTGCGGCCATGCCACACATCCCAATAATGCACGTCGCCGCGGTTTTCGTCGTTTGGCTCGTCAAAGCTGCCGCCGCTGGACGGGCTGGCGGGCCAATAGAAAGTCACAGGATCTTCCTCACGCAATACCTGCGGCAGGATATATTCGTACATTTTGATGTAATCGGCTTTCTGCCTGGGCGTGCCGCACCACATGCCGAAATTGACGAACATTTCCATCTCGTTGTTGCCGCACCAGAGAGCCAGGGAGGCGTGGTGGCGCAGACGGCGAATGTTGTCCCGGAACTCGGCACGGATATTCTGATCGAATTCTTCGGTCAGATTGTAAACGGCACAGGCGAACATGAAATCCTGCCAAACCAGGATGCCCAGCTCGTCGCAGATATCATAGAAGAAATCGTCGGGATAGTAGCCGCCGCCCCACACGCGTATCGCGTTCATATGGGCGCCCCGTGCGTCGGTCAGCAGCCTACGGGTGCGTTCAGGCGTCACCCGGGGCAGCAGATTGTCCTCCGGGATATAATCCGCGCCCATGGCGAAGATATCCACGCCGTTGACGCAATGGCAGAAGCTCTCGCCCCATTGATCCTTTTCCCGCTTCATGGTCAGGGTGCGCAGACCGATGCGGCGCTGCCAGCTATCCAGCGTGCCCGAGATCCCCGTCAGCTTGACGCGGACGGTATACAGTGGCTGATCGCCGTAGCCGTTGGGCCACCACAGCTGGGGATGATCGATGACGATATCGCATTCCGCGCCGTTGGCGGCAAATACGCGGCCATCCGGCCCGGTGACGGATACCTGAACGCCGGTTTCGCTGCCGTCATAGTTTTCAATATGGGTGGAGATATGGCAGATCACACGGTCCGCCTCATGGTTCTGCCGCACAAAGACATCCCGGATGCGGGCGCTCTGGATACTGAGCAGACCGATATCCCGCCAGATCCCGGCGTCGGGCAGACGGGGACCCCAGTCCCAGCCGAACATGCAATGGGCCTTGCGCAGATTGGGGAAGCCTACCATGGCGTCGGAGCTGCCGTCCATGGGGGAGGCAGCGTAGGATTCCCGCAGGAAGCGGGTGGGAGAAGCGAGATGCACGGAGATTTCGTTCTGCCCCGCGTGCAGGAAATTCTTTACATCAAATTCCCAGATGCGGTGCATGTTGTTGGCCTTGCCCACGATCTGGCTGTTGATGGATACGGTGGCCAAGGTGTCCAGGCCCTCCGCCCGCAGCAGCACCTGATCGCCATTTAGAAACTCCGCGGGAACATCAAATGTGCGGGCGTAAGTGAAATCGTGCTCCATCAGCTTGAGCGCTTCATTTTCGTTGTCCCGATAGAAGGGATCGGGGATCTCGCCGGCAGAAAGCAGATCGTGATAGACAGAGCCAGGAACCGTGGCGGGGACAGCGTGGTCCCATTCGGAAACGGACAGGCTCCACGCGCCGTTCAGGGAAAGCGTTTTCATTATTACTGACCTCCATTCATGGATGTGCTATTGGAAAGATATCACAGAACGCTTTGTATTTCAAGGGTCATTGCCGATCTTTGACCATGGTGAGGGCGATGCGCTTTTTCTTTTCATCCACGCTGACCACCCAGACCTTGATCACGTCGCCCACCTTGACGACCTCCGAGGGGTGCTTGATGAAGCGGTCCGCCATACGGGAAATATGGACCAGACCGTCCTGATGGACACCGATATCAATAAACGCACCAAAGTCTATTACATTCCGAACGGTTCCTGTTAATTCCATACCGGATTTCAGATCCTTGATGTCCAGTACGTCGGTGCGCAGTACGGGCTTGGGCAATTCATCCCGGGGATCGCGGCCCGGCTTTTGCAATTCGGCAACGATATCCTGCAAGGTGGGCAAACCCACGCCCACCTGATTTGCCAGCTTTTCCATACCGTATTCTGCTGCTTTTGGACCAATCCCCGGAACGCCGCCGTTTTTTACGTCCTTGAGTTCATATCCCAGGGTGGATAAGAGCGCCTTGGCGGCGTCATAGCTCTCCGGGTGCACGGCGGTGGCGTCCAGGGGATTTTTGCTGTCCATGACCCGCAGGAAGCCTGCGCACTGCTCATAGGCCTTGGGCCCCAGCTTGGACACTTTTTTGAGGGCAGCGCGGGAAGCGATGCCGTTTTCTTCCCGGTAAGCCACGATGTTTTTGGCCAGCGCAGGTCCGATGCCCGCCACGTGGGAGAGCAGCTCCGCGGAAGCGGTGGAAACTTCCACGCCCACCAGGTTGACGCATTGTTCCACCACGCCATCCAGGGCGGCGGTCAGCTCGTTTTGCTTCAAATCGTGTTGATACTGTCCCACGCCGATGGCTTTGGGATCGATCTTGACCAGCTCCGCCAGGGGATCCTGCATGCGGCGGGCAATGGAAACGGCGCTGCGCTGGGTCACGTCGAAATCCGGGAATTCCTGGGCGGCCAGCTTGCTGGCGGAATAGACGGAAGCGCCTGCCTCACTGACGATCACATAGGCCACGCCGGGAAGCTCGGGCAGCAGGGAAGCGATAAACTGCTCGCTCTCCCGGGACGCGGTGCCGTTGCCGATAGCAATGGCCGTAACGCCGTATTTTTTCACAAAGCCCTTGATGAGCCGGGCGGAGGCGGCTTTGGCCGCTTCCTGGCCGGGCAGGGTAAAATGCCCCACGCCCGTGTCCAGCACCTTGCCGTTTTCATCCACCACCGCCAGTTTGCAGCCGGTTCGGAAGCCCGGATCGACGCCCAGCGTCACCTTTCCCTTGATGGGCGGCTGCATGAGCAGCTGATGCAGGTTTTGCGAAAAGACCTTGATGGCTTGTTCGTTGGCGCGATCTGTCAGCTCATTGCGGATTTCCCGCTCCAAAGAGGGGAAAAGCAGGCGATCCCAGGCGTCTTCGCAGGCCAGCGCGACCTGCTCCGAGGCTTTGGAGCCGGGACGCACAAAGGCGTTCTTGACACCCGCCACCATCTTTTCCGCAGGACATACCAGCGATACTTTGAGAAAATCTTCTCTTTCGCCGCGATTGATGGCCAGGATGCGGTGAGCCGCCATGCGGGGGACGGGCTCGCTGTATTCATAATACATGCTGTATACGCTGTCCTCTTCCTTGGCCGCGCGGGTCTCGATGACGCCTTCCCGCAGAAGAAGCGCCCGCAGGTTTTTACGCAGGGCCGCGTCGTCACTGATCTGTTCGGCGATGATATCCCGGGCGCCTGCCAGGGCGATATCCGCGTCCGGGATCTCTTTTTCGGGGTCGACGAATTTCCTGGCTTCCGCCAGGGGATCACCCTTAGGCAACTGCAGGGACAGCCACAGCGCCAGGGGCTCCAGCCCTCTTTCCTTGGAAATGGTGGCGCGGGTGCGGCGCTTGGGTCGGAAGGGTCGATAGATATCTTCCAGCTCGGTCAACGTTTTGGCGTTCATCAGCTGGGCATGTATTTCGTCCGTCATGAAGCCTGCTTCCGTCAGCGTCTTTTCAATTTCTTCCCGGCGTTTCACAAGGCCGCGCAGATACTCCAGGCGCTCCGCCAATTCGCGCAGCAGCTGATCGTCCAGAGAGCCGGTGGCCTCTTTCCGGTAGCGGGCGATAAAAGGGATGGTGTTTCCGGCGTCCAGCAGCTCAATGACGGCCTGCACCTGACGGGGTTGGAGAGAAAATTCTTTTGCGAGTACGGCAACAAAATCCATGATACTGACTCCTTTGATTACAGCAGTTCCAGCATTTGCCGGGGATTGTCGGCAGCCTTCACCTTTCCGAAGGCCTGGGCGATCATGCCGTTTTCGTCGATCAGATAAGTGCTGCGCACGACGCACATGGAAGTTTTGCCGTACAGCTTCTTTTCCTGCCAAACGTCGTAGGCCTGAATGACGTTCAATTCGGGATCGGCCAGCAGGGGAAAAGGCAGACCGTATTTTTGCTCAAACTTTTTATGGGACGCGACGGTATCCTTGCTGACGCCCAGGATCACGGCTCCTTTTTCCATGAAATGGGGATAAAGCTCTCCGAAGCCGCAGGCCTGGGCGGTGCAGCCGGAGGTCATGTCCTTGGGGTAGAAATATAAGATTACTTTGCGTCCGCGGTAGTCGGATAGGGAAACAGGCTTGCCGTTCTGATCCGGCAGCGTAAATTCGGGCGCTTTTGTTCCGGGCTGCAACATCGTCACATACCTCCCCCTATTATTGGGAAAATTATACCGCAATGGGCCCAAATTTGCAACGGCTCAGGAAAGAAAGGAACAAAGCGCGGGATAGAGCGCCTTGCCTTTTTCATAGCCGATTTGATAGAGCGCTTCCAATTTCGCCGGGTCCTTTTCGATCCTGCCGATCTCCGGCTTTTGATCCGGCTGGATTACAAAGGCGCGGCCTTTTTGCTGTTCTGCCCGGATCAGCCGCAGCGTATCATTGTAGTGGACATGGCGATCCCGCAGCGCCTGCACAAAGGCGGGATAGCGGGCGTAGCGCAGGGAAAGCAGCGGCATCGCCCGGTTGGGCTCCTTTTGATAATCCGGCGCCTGGGTCAGGATCAGCACGTTTTTGCGGTTTCCATCCGCCGTGGATTTTTGCAGGGGAATGGGATCGGAAACGCCGCCGTCCAGATACTTTTCGCCATGGATGACGACGGGGCGGGAAATGAGCGGCAGGGAAGCGGAGGCCTGTACGGCGACAATATCCGCGATCATATCCCGGACGGGCAGATACTCCGCCTGGCCGGTGCGCAGATCGGTGACCACGGCCTCAAAACGGATCTGATCGGGATCAAAGGCCTTGTGATCAATGGGGTCCAATTCCTTGGGCAGCGTATCGTAATTGAAGCGTGCGTTGAAAAGATCGCCAGTGCGGATCAAAGAAGAAACGCTGCAAAAGCGCTTGTCGTTCAGATAGTTTTTCCACACGCGAATGCCGCGTCCGGGCTGACGGCACAGATAGCTGCACGCCTGGCACGCGCCGGCGGACACACCATAGACATGGGAAAAGAAAAGCCCCTTTTCCAGAAAATAATCCAGCACGCCCGCGGTAAACGCGCCTCGCATGCCGCCGCCTTCCAGGATCAAACCGATGGAGTCCATATGCTTTGCTCCTTTCAGAAGGATTATAAAAAGGGAATGTAAACTGAATATCAATAAAAAAGGGATTGACAGGGGGCCCAAAAGCATCTATAATCAATTGTGTCAAATTGAATTTGACATAATAAAAAAAGGGAGGTTCTTTCAATGAGCATTTATGATTTTGTTATGAAAGACGTGGACGGCAATCAGGTATCCCTGGCTGATTATAAGGGCAAGGTGCTCTTGATCGTCAACACCGCCACCGGCTGCGGCTTTACGCCCCAGTATGAAGGCCTGGAGAAGCTGTATCAGCAGTATAAGGATCAGGGCTTTGAGATCCTGGATTTCCCATGCAATCAGTTTGGAAATCAGGCCCCCGGCACCGAAAAGGAGATCGTCAGCTTCTGCCAGCTCAATTACAACGTCACCTTCAAGCAGTTTGCCAAAATCGAAGTCAACGGCGCCAATGAAGCGCCCCTGTATACCTATCTGAAAAAGCAGAAGGGCGGCTTGCTGGGCAGCGCCATCAAGTGGAACTTTACCAAGTTCCTGGTGGACCGGGAAGGCAACGTTGTGGATCGCTTCGGCTCTGTGGAGACCCCTGAAAAGCTGGAAAAGAGCATCAAGGCCCTGCTGTAATAAAAGGAGGGGAGAGGCATGGATCGCGAGCAAAAAATCATCCGCACCAGCATCCTGGGGATCAGCGTCAATCTGATCCTGGTGGCCTTCAAGGCCATCGTGGGCTTCATTTCCGGTTCCATTGCCATCATTCTGGACGCGGTGAACAACCTGAGTGACGCCCTGTCTTCTGTGATCACCATCATCGGTACCAAGCTGGCCAATCGCGCCCCGGATCGCAATCATCCCTATGGTCATGGCCGGATCGAGTATCTGGCGGGCGTGCTGATCGCCGTATTGGTGCTGGTGGCGGGCCTGACGAGCTTGAAGGAATCCATCGAAAAGATTCTTGATCCCACCCAGGCGGATTATTCCGTGGCCTCGCTGGTCATCATCGTTGCCGCCATCATCGCAAAGCTGCTGATGGGCCGCTATGTAAAGGGCGTGGGGGAGAAGATCAACGCCGATACCCTGGTGGCCAGCGGCTCGGACGCCCTGTTTGACGCCATTCTGTCCGCCGGTACCCTGGCGGCGGCCATCATCAGCCTGGTGGGCCATATCTCCCTGGAAGGCTGGTTCGGCGCGGTGATTTCCGGCTTTATCATCAAGGCCGGTATCGAAATGCTGATGGATACGCTGAACAGCATCATCGGCAAACGGGCGGACAAGGATCTGACCGAAGCGCTGAAAGCGAAGATCTCTTCCTTTCCCCAGGTGCGCGGGGTATATGATCTGACCCTGCACAATTACGGCCCCACGCAGATCATCGGCTCCGCCCACGTGGAGGTGCCAGATGACATGCGTGCCCAGGAGATCCACAAGCTGACCCGCAATATCTCCACGGAAGTCTATATGGAATTCGGCATTGTGCTGACGGTGGGCATCTATGCCTCCAACAGCTCCGACAGTCAGGCGGAAGATATCCGGGCGGATGTGGAGCAGGCGGCCCATGAGCATCCGGAAATCCTGCAGGTGCATGGCTTCTATGTGGATGCGGAGCAGAAGACCGTCACCTTCGATCTGGTCATCGATTTCAAGGCGGATCGGGAAAAGGTGCAGGCGGAAATGCTGGAGATCCTCCGGAAAAAGCATCCGGATTATCAGTTCTTTGTGGTGCTGGATTCCGATTACAGTGATTGATGGAGAGGCGTAAATGGACAATTTTGATGCGCTGAAGCTGGAAAACCAGCTTTGCTTTCCCCTCTATGCGGCCGCCAGGGAAGTGATCAAGCTGTACCGGCCTCACCTGGATACGCTGGATCTGACTTATACCCAATATATCACCATGATGGTGATGTGGGCGGAAAAGAAAATCAGCGTGCGGGATATGGGCAAGCGGCTGTATCTGGACAGCGGTACCCTGACGCCCGTGCTCAAAAGCCTGGAAAGTAAAGGATATATCCGCCGCTATCGCAGCACGGAGGACGAACGGGTGCTGATCGTGGAGCTGACGGAGGAAGGCAGCCGGTTAAAAAACGAAGCGGTGGAGGTACCCCAGCAGGTGGGGTCCTGCATCCGCCTGGAGCCGGAGGAAGCCATGCAGCTGTATCGCTTGCTTTATAAGGTGCTGGACGGGATACAGTAAAAGGATATACAAAAAAACGGGCCGAACGGATCGACCCGTTTTTTATGCACTTACTGTGAAATCAGCCCACCAGGATCATGACGATAGACAGCGCCACGAAAACACCGGCGGAAACCTTGGTGGCCAGGGCGAGCTTGGCTTCCAGGGCAGCGTTCTTGGCCTTGCCAAAGAAGCTGTCATTGTTGCCGGACAGGGCGCCCATGCCATCGGATTCGCTGCTCTGCATCAGCACGGAAACGATCAGCACCAGAGAGGTGAGGATCAGGCAAATGTTCAAAATGATCTGCAACGCATTCATGTCAAAAACCTCCTTGAAATCAGCGGCTTATATTCTAACATAGATACGGGAAAAATACAAGCGTTTTTTCGGGGTTTCTCGCTTTTTTCGTTTTTATTTTTCATTTTGCCGTCTCAGGAGAGGTTCTGCGCCTCCACCAGCTGATCGCCGCCATACTTTTTGCGCAGCGCGGGCTTTTCGATCTTGCCGGTGGGGTTGCGGGGCACGGAGGCGAAGATGATCTTGCGGGGGCGCTTGTAGCGGGGCAGTTGCAGGCAGAAGTTGTTGATGTCTTCTTCCGTGCAGGTACGGTCCGGCTTGAGCTCGATGATGGCGGCGGCGATTTCGCCCAGCCGTCTGTCGGGCAGGCCGATAACGGCCACATCCTTGATATCCGGGTTGCCGCTGAGGAAGTCCTCGATCTGCACAGGGTACAGGTTTTCACCGCCGGTGATGATTACATCCTTTTTGCGATCCACCAGGAAGATAAAGCCATCCTCGTCCTCCTGAGCCATGTCGCCGGTGAAAAGCCAGCCGTCTTTCAGCGTGGCGGCTGTGGCGGCGGGATCGTTGTAATAGCAGGTCATGGTGCCGGGACCCTTGACGCACAGCTCGCCCACCGTTCCGCGGGGGACGGTTTCGCCCTTTTCGTCCACGATCTTGGTTTCCCAGCCAAAGCCCGCCTTGCCGATGGCGCCCACCTTGTGAATGTTTTCCACGCCCAGGTGTACGCAGCCCGGGCCGATGGACTCGCTGAGACCGTAATTGGTGTCGTACTGATGATGGGGAAAGTATTCTTTCCAATGATGGATCAGGCTCTGGGGCACAGGCTGCGCACCGATGTGCATCAGCCGCCACTGGGACAGCTGATAATCCGCCAGGTTCACTTCCTTGCGCTCAATGGCCCCCAGCAGATCCTGGGCCCAGGGCACCAGCAGCCACACGATGGTGCATTTCTCCTCGCTGACGGCTTCCAGGATATATTCAGGCTTATTGCCCTTGAGCAGCACAGCCTTGCCGCCCACCAGCAAGCTGCCGAACCAATGCATTTTCGCGCCGGTGTGATAGAGCGGAGGAATGCACAGGAACACGTCCTCGTGGGTCTGACCATGGTGATTCTGCTCGCACAGGCAAGAGTGGTCCAGGCTCTCGTGATTGTGCAGGATGGCCTTGGGGAAACCCGTGGTGCCGGAGGAGAAATAAATAGCGGCGTTATCCTGGGGCGTCAGCGGGATCATGGGATCGGTGGCTGGCATCTGGGCGGTCAGCGCAAAATAGCTCTCCGCGAAGGAGGGACAGGTGCCGTTGAGATAGAACAGTGCGGGCAGATCCTGATTGTTTTCCGCCAGCTCCTCGATACGGCCAATGAATTCCGGACCGAAAACCAGGGCGTCCACCTCGGCCAGATGCAGGCAATATTTGATTTCGTCGGCGGTATAGCGGAAATTGAGGGGGACGGCCAGCGCGCCCGCCTTGAGAATGCCAAAATACGCGGGCAGCCAGTCCAGACAGTTCATCAGCAGCACAGCCACTTTTTTGCCCTTGCCATAGCCCCGGGATAAAAGCAGATTGGCGAAGCGGTTGGCCTGATCGTCAAAAGCCTTCCAGGTGATCTCCCGCCGGTAGGTAGGCGCGTTGGCGGGCTCGATCAGCTCATATTCCTTCCAGGTGACGCGCCGTTTTTCGGCGTGCTCCGGGTTGATTTCCACCAAAGCGACTTCATTCCCATAAAGCTGGGCATTCTTTCTGAGCAGATCCACAATGGGCATGGGAGAGCCTCCTTCATCATAAAACCGCAGCACATGGGCTGCGGTCGTTTTTTCTTGCTTCGCTGTCAGCCATCACGAAAGCAACCGCATGGAATAGGCCATGCAGCGGCGGTAATAGCGGTAAGCGAACGAATGCGTCATAATAACCTCCTGAGCACTTTAATGCTTTAATGCTTTGCTCGATTAAAGTATATCATACTTCTGCCGCTTTGGGTGTTTTTCCTTTGTATTTTAAAACCGCCTCCGAAGAGGCGGTTCAAATAATCGGTCAGGTGAAGGTGACGTATTGCTCCTTGGGCTTGTCCGCCACGGTGGCATCCATCTGCATCAGGGCCACCATGTCATGATCCTGGGCCTTATTGTACACACACTGGGCCTTGGCGGTCAGGGTGTACCACTTGGTCTTGGAGGGACGCATATCGCCGCGGCACAGCAGGGTCAAGGGCTGGATATCATTGGCGCAGCAGGTCATGGCCAGACGCCCGAAGCCGAAGAACCCCTTGGGCACGCCGGGATCGGCGAATACCTGGCCCTTGATGCGGATCACCTTGTCGTCATAGCGATTGGGATGATCCATGGCGTCCAGATAGAACAGCCCGAATTGCTCATCCGTAATGTCGATCACGTCGGCCTTCATGTCGTAGGGCAGATCCTCGTCGGAAACGCCGTCGTCGGAATGACCGTCCGTAAACTCAAACAGAATGGTGGTGCTGCTGTTCATGGCCCGCAGCTGTTTGCGCCAGGTGCTGATGGGCATGCCCTCCTCCACGCGGTTGAACAGGATCAGGTCGCTGTTCTGCATGGGGTCGGTCATGAGCTGGCGCATGTTGTTCATGTAGTTTTCGTAGGTGGTGGCATCCACCATGGTGATCACCTGCACCAGTTCCCAGCGGGAGGGCAGCTGCATGGTGTTCAGCTTGGCGAATTTGAATACGTTGTTGTATTCCATGATGACGCGCTCGGGCTTGATCTGCCGGTTGAGCTCCACGAAAAGCGTGGGCGTCATATCTTCCTCGCCGTCCACCATGTGCAGATACACGTTCTGCTTGGCCAGCTTCTTTTCGTCAAACTCCTCGTTGCCTTCCTCGCAGACGATGAGCAGGGTTTTTTGCCCCCGGGAGAAGCTGTCGTCATCCAGCATGTTCTGGATCAGGGACGTTTTGCCGCTGTCCAGAAAACCGGCGACGATATAAATGGGGATAATTTCATCGGGACGCATGATGCCTCCTTATACGCCGAACAGGGTGCGCAGTGCGGATTCGTCGATATGGGTGCCGATCACGCACAGACGGCCGGTATAATCCGCGCCGCCATAACGGATCTCGGTCTCGCCGGGCACGTAATCGAAGTGCAGCCAGCGGCCATCGTCGGCCTGCACGATGCCCTTGGCGCGCAGGATATCGCCGTATTCTTCCTCGTCGGTGAGCTTGGCCAGAGCTTCCCGCAGACCGTCCTCGGTGAAGCGCTTGGCGGTCTCTACGCCGATATTGTCAAAGATTTCGTCGGCGTCGTGACCATGATGATGGTGATGATGATGCTCATGGTCATGATCGTGATGATGGTGCTCGTGCTCCTCATGATCATGGTCATGATGGTGCTCATGCTCCTCATGGTCGTGATGATGCTCGTGCTCATCCTCTTCGTGGTCATGATCATGGTGATGCTCATGTTCGTGCTCTTCATGCTCATGGTCGTGATCATGATGGTGATGATGATGCTCGTGCTCTTCCTCTTCTTCTTCCTCCGGCAGATCGGCCAGGGTCAGCAGCTTGGAAGGATTCTCGATGGTCTCCAGCATGGTCTTGGCGTCCAGATCATCCCAGGGGGTGGTGATGATGCGGGCTTCGGGATTCTGCTCGGCCACCAGGGCACGGCTCTTTTCCACCCGCTCGGCGGACAGCAGCTGGGTGCGGCTGAAAATGATGGTCTCGGCGCTCTTGATCTGGTCGATGAAGAATTCGCCAAAGTTCTTCATATAGATGCGGCTGCGGCCCGCGTCCACCACGGTGGCGCATCCGGCGATCTCCAATTCGGGATGGCTTTCCTTGGCTTCTTCCACGGCGCGGCGGATATCGCTCAGCTTGCCAACGCCGGTTGGCTCCACGATCAGGCGTTCAGGATGATAGGTGTTGATCAGATCGTCGATGGCCTTTTGAAAGTCGCCCGCCAGGGTGCAGCAGATGCAGCCGCTGTTCAGCTCGGTGACGGTGATGCCGGCATCCTTCATGAAGCCGCCGTCCACGCCCACTTCGCCGTATTCATTTTCCAGCAGGATCACTTTTTCGCCCTTCATGGCGCCCGAGATCAGCTTTTTGATCAGCGTGGTTTTGCCTGCGCCCAGGAAACCGGAAATGATGTTGACTTTTACCATAATGAATCACTCCTTGCTATTTGGCATATATGATATCCTGCACCGCTCCCTCGCCTTCGATGAAGGGATTGAGCGGGAAGGGGGTATCGCGCTGTAAAATGTCCATGACCTCCTGGGCCGCGTCGCCCGTCACCGGGGCAGGCTGATAATTGCTGTACGGCTCGGTGCCGGTGGCGTGGAAGGGCCAGACGGTCAGTTGGGAACTGAACAGATGCCTGTTGTCGAAGGTCAGCTTGACCTGCATGACAGCGGTGGGAATGGAGGAGGCAAAGGGACGGTTGTTGCCGCCAAAGCTGAAATTGCCCAGGCTGTACAGGATCAGGCGATCCTTGTAGACCTCGATGCCCTGGAGCACGTGGGGATGGGTCCCCACCACCAGATCCGCGCCATGATCAATGGCGTGATGGGCGAATCGGGTCTGGTCGTAATCGTTGTGCTTTTCCTGATATTCTTCTCCGTGATGCAGACATACGATGACGAAATCCACGCCTTCGTCCTTCTTGATGCGGGCAATTGCTTCCTCCAGCCAGGTATAATAGGTTTCCATATAATACCGGCGGAAGGAGAACACAGCAAATTTGACGCCTTTGCGCTCAAAGGTGAAATAGCTGTTGTTATAGGCCCACTGCACGCCAGCGTTATCCAGGACCCGCTGACAGTCCCGCAGGCCGTCGATGCCGTAATCCAACGCGTGGTTGTTGCTCATGCTGACGCCTTCCACGCTGCCTTGGGTGAGGATATTGACATAGTCCGCGGGGCCGCGGAAATTGAGATACAGATCCGTATTCCGCAGATCCCAGCGGTCCGTCAGCACGCATTCCAGGTTGACCAGGGTATAATCATCCCGGGCAAAAAGGTCCTGCGCATGGACCAGGGGATAGCGATAATCGTTCCCTTTGGCGCTGAGTACGCCCACGAAGGAATCCGGGCTGCCATGCAGCGGCTCATCCGCGGCCAGCGTGCAGTCGCCCGCCAGAGAGATCACGATTTCGGCGATATCCATGTCAGCCTTCGCCCAGGAAACTGCGCCCAAAACGCTGATCAAAACGAGCAGCCACGCCGTAAATCGCCGCATCCCATGATCCTCCTCATAAGTAAATGCCCGTCTGTGTTACCACAGACGGGTGTTGGTGCCGGTGGCCGGACTCGAACCGGCACGCCATCGCTGGCGGTGGATTTTGAGTCCACTACGTCTGCCAATTCCATCACACCGGCACATGCTTGGCCGTTGCAGCCAGATGATATTATATTAAAAACGAGCAAGATTGTCAAGCCGTTTCATCGCTTTTTTCAGGGCTTACAGTAAAATGACGGCTGCGCCATACACGGCGAATACGCAGGCAAAAATCAATACGAACACTTCGCCGATACGCATTTTGCGGCCATGGCCGGGAAGGGCCAGATAGAGGGCGGCGTAGGGCAGCAGATCGCAGGTATAGCGCGCGCCGAACTGATATCCGCCAAAGGTGCGATGAAGCAGCAGCAGGAAAAGATGAACGAAGAAGCAGAGGATGAGCACGAGCTTGGGCAGGGTGATCCGGCGGCGGATAAAATCAAAAATGATCCAACACAGCAGCAGCAGGAAAACGGGATTGGCGATCAGGAAGCAGAAGCCAAATTGATTGAGCTCCCATCCGCCTTCGCCTTTGCTGAAGGGCAGGCCCCCGATAAAGGTTTTGATATTCGCCGCCACGTGAGACAGGGAAAACTGAGTACCTCCCTGCCAGGAGAATTCCGGTAAATAGTTGTGACCGAACTCCAGCGGATTGCCGAAGCGGACCCAGTTATACCATCCGTAGGCGAAGGCAATCATCAATCCCAGCAGCACGCCAGGAAGCAGGCGCAGCGCGGCTTGACGGAATTTGATCTGTTCCTGTCTGCATTGATCGTAATAGAGGGCAAACAGCGGCAGCCCATAAACGGCGTTGAAGGGACGGCAGCCCACAGCCAAGGCATAGCAAAGGAGAGAAAACGTCGGCTTGCCGATAAACATGCAGCAGACGGACAGACAGGTGCATGCAAAGGCCAGCGTTTGGGCCTGGAACCAGACGGCACCTTCCGTGGTAAGGGAGAGCAAACAGCCCGCAAAGCTGCACAAAAGGGCAAACCCCATGGCGGACAGGGAATCATAGCCCGCCTTTTTCAGCATATGATAGACCGCCAGACAGCCCGTCAGGACGTAGAGCTTGACCAACAGGTTATCCGGGGTGGCGTCGCCAAAGAGAAAGGTCAGGAAAAACAGGGGAATGCTGGGCACTGGGGGAAAGGAAACATACCAGTCGCCCTCAAATACCGCCAATTCCAGCCAGGGATAATCATGCCCCAGGGAAAAGGCTCCCTTTCGCCAGGCCAGGGCTTGCAGGGTATAGGTAAAATAGCCGCTGCTGCCCGCAAAGCGCTTGCCGATCCTCAGGCAGAAAAAGCAATAAAACACCGCCGTTGCCCAGCAGAGCAGCAGAGGAGCATAATCCCTTCTTCGCAGCCAGGCAAGGTCGGCGCGTATTATGCACTTGATCCGATCACTCACGGTTGTCATAGCCCAGGGTGCGCAGATCCGCTTTGGAGTTGCGCCAATCCGGACGCACCTTGACCCACAGCTGCAAATTGACGCGCATGCCCAGCAGCGATTCGATATCGATGCGGGCTTCCTTTCCGATCAGGGACAGCATGGCGCCGTGCTTACCGATGATAATGGATTTGTGTGAATCTTTCTCACAGTAGATATCCGCGTGGATCTCCATCAGATTGTCGCTTTTCTTTTCCATTCTGAGGATCTCCACGCCGATGCCATGGGGCACCTCATCCCGCAGATGGCGCAGGGCCTTTTCCCGGATCAGCTCGGCGCAAAGCACCCGCTCCGGCTGGTCGGTCAGCATATCGTCGGGGAAATACTTGGGACCCGCAGGCAATCTGCTGAGCAGCTCCTTTCGCAGGGTATCCAACCCCTCGCCGGTCTTGGCGCTGATGGGCAGGATGGCGGCGAAGGGCATCTCTTTGAAAATATCGATGATCCGCAGCAGCTCCTGGGGCTGCACCAGATCGATTTTGTTGAGCAGCAGCAAAACGGGCAGCTTCTTGCGGGACATATCCTCCGCGATCTGCCGATCTCCGGGGCCAACGGCGGTCACATCCACCAGCACTACAAGAGCATCAATTCCCTCCATGCCCTCCTGCACCGCCTGCATCATGAAGTTTCCCAGCTGGGTGCGGGGCTTATGGATGCCGGGCGTGTCCACAAAGACCATCTGATACTTTTCATCGCACACCACGCCCATCAAGCGGTTACGGGTGGTTTGCGGGCGATTGGACACGATGGCCACCTTTTCGCCCACCAGGCTGTTGAGCAGGGTGGATTTGCCCACGTTGGGACGGCCTACGATGGCAATGAATCCGCTTTTGAATTCGTTTGGCATGTGTGTTTAATCCTTTCCAAGATAATCGCCCGTGCCGGTGCTGGGGCCAAAGGAATGGGGAAGAAGATCACGCAGGTTCATTTCGTCCCGCTCGTCGCCGCAGGCCACGATGACCCGCAGATCCGGAGCGAATTCATTGAGCGCCTGACGGCAGATGCCGCAGGGCCAGGGCAGGGATTTTTCGGCGGCAATGGCGATGGTCACAAATTCCCGTGCGCCTTCGCTGATCGCCTTGAACAGGGCCGTGCGTTCAGCGCAATTGGTAGCGCCGTAGGAGGCGTTTTCAATATTGCAGCCGGTGAACAGCCTGCCGTCCGCGCTTAGAAGGCATGCGCCCACCTTGTATTTGGAATAGGGAGAATAGGAAAACTGCATGGCATCCTTGGCCTTGGCGATCAGCTCGTCATCGCTGACCCGGGAGATGCCCGCGGCGTTCAACGCTTTTTCTTCCATGGCTCGCATTTGCTCCTTGTCCTTGTCGTTCATATGGTCATAGCCCATCAGGTGAAACAGGGCGTGTACGGTCAGATAAGCCAATTCCCGGGTGACGGAGTGGCCGTATTCCGCCGCCTGCGCCCGCACATGATCCATGGAGATCACGATATCTCCCAGCACGCAGGCGCGCAGCTCGGGGTCCCATTCCCGATGCAATAGCTGGGGAGCATGTCCTGCCGTCTGCCGAGGAGAAAAAGCGGCGGAGGGAAAGGACAGCACATCGGTGGAACGATCCACCTGCCGGTATTCCCGGTTCAGCTGATGGATGCTGTCGTCGTCTGTGAACCGCAGATACGCCGCACTGGGCAGCGATACGCCTTCCGCCCGCAAGCATTGGCGGGCGCAGCGCAGCAGCAGCGCCTCCGTCCCTTCCGGGACGGGAACATCAAAATCAAACTCAAAACGAAAGATCGGTTGACTCATGCCAGATCATCCTTTGTCGGGGATTTCCCCTTCATTTCTTCCATCATTTCCTCCACGGAAGGAATGGATTCGGGTTTGGGGACCTCCACCACCGGCAGCGGCTTTTCGGGCTCAAACTCGCTGGGATCGATAAAGATCTGCGGGGGTGAATTGAGCAGATCATCGCAGTTTTCAGGGGGAATTTCCCTGACTTCATTCTTTTGCGGAGCAGTCTCCGAGCTTACGCCGTCCCAGGGTTTGGTCAGTTCCTCATCTGCGGCGGGCTCCACGATTTCCACAGAGGCGGCCCCTTTGCCGACGGGAGCGGGCGGATCGGGATACTCGATGCGCTCATGAAACACGCCGTTGAGCACGGTGGCACAGGCGTGACAGATATCGTCAATATCCTTGAGGGTCAAAGGACTGTTGGAGAGCTGTCCATCCTGCAATTTGCCGCGCACCAGCTTGATGATAAAGTCCTCGATGGCCTCGGGCGTGGGGCTCTGCATGGAGCGCACGGCAGCCTCGATGGTATCGCACAGCAGGACGATGGCGCCTTCCTTGGTGGAGGGCGGATTGGCGTCGTAGCGGAAGAAAGAAGGATCCACCTCTTGGCCGTTGGCCTGCTTGACGGCGGCAGCGTAGAAATACATGACCGGCGTGTTGCCGTGGTGCTCCTGGATGATGCGCAGAACCTCCCGGGGCAGGTGATAATTGCGGGCCAGCGTCACGCCGTCCCGGGTATGGGAGATGACGATCTGCGCGGCGGTATAGGGATCGGTTTCCGTCAGCTTGTTTTCTCCGCCCAGTTGGTTTTCCTTAAAGTACTGCGGACGGCGGAGCTTGCCCACGTCGTGATAGTATCCGCCCACGCGCGCCAGCAGGGGATTGGCCCCGATGGCTTCAGCGGCAGCCTCGGCCAGGCTGGATACCACGATGGAATGGTGATAGGTTCCCGGCGCTTCCAGCAGCAGCCTGCGGAGCAGCGGATGATTCGGATTGCTGAGCTCCATCAGCTTCGTGGGGGTGGGCAGATTGAAAATGAGCTCCAGCAAGGGCTGCAGGGCGATGGCCAAAGCGCCTGCGATCCCACCGCCGGCCAGTCCCCACAAGGCATTGCGCAGAGAAACGTCCATGGTGCTGCTGGTCATCAGATCCAGCGCAAGAATGACACAGAAGCTGCAAGCGCCGGATATGATCCCGGCGGTAATGACCCGAAGACGGTTGCTGCGCTGATAGACGATCATGGCTCCCACCGTTCCCGCAGTCAGAGCGCAGGAAAGCAGCAGCACCATTTCGGCAGTATAGGTGGTGCTGCCGCCCGCAGTGAGGGCGCTGACCAGCAAGGCCATCATGGCGTTGCAGATGATCCCGGCCCTTAGTCCCAGCATGGCGGAAATCAGCAGTGCGGCCAATACTACAGGCGCCAGGTAGGCGTTGATCATCCGGGCAAAAATGCATAAGCCCAGAGAAAGGATCAAAATGACGAAGAGAAGCAGGGTGCGTTTGACGTCCTGCACGATCTGCCTGCACAGGATCCTGAGCAGCAGCATGGCCGCGCAATAGACCAGCGTGACGAAGAGCGCTGCGCCCAGATAGATGCTCAGGTCGATGGACGCGCCGCTCAGCAGGCCCAGGGCGGAGAGCATTTCGTACTGATAGCGCTCCACGCGGCCTTCGCCCTTGACCACGATATTCTGTCCCTGCTTGTAGATCACCGGCTCCACCGCATCCCGTGCCTGCTGACGGGCAACGCTGGTCGCATCCTGATCCACGATGATATTGGGCTTGATCACCGTATTCAGCACCGGCTGCACGATGTTTTGCAGCAGGTTCGTGTCCACGCGGTAGCCCACGATCTGCATGATGTTGGAAATGGCGCTGTATTCCGAGCCCTCGATGACATAAGTGGACATCGTATTCTGGATGGCGTCATAGAGGGTGGAATAGAGGGTGGACAGATCGGCCCGGGAGGTGTTGAGCAGCGTGCGCAGCTGATAATCCATCAGGCTCACGGACGTGACGATGGTGCGGGCGTACTCCAGCTCCTCCGCCGTATACCGGCGGGTGGGGCTGTAATCCTCCAGCGTTTCGCTGTATTGAACGGCGGCGTCCAGCTGGTTGTATATCTGGGTGAAATGCGCCAGCACTTCTTCCATGACGCCGTCCACGGAAATATAGGTGGGCTGCACGGCCTTTTCCGCCGCGGCCCGCAGCGACTCGGTGGTCACTTCATCCACCACGTCCCGGTTGGCTGTGATGGTGTGGGTAGGCACCATGCCGATGGAAATGTTGTAGCGCACTGGCGTAATGGTGATGCTGAACAGGGCGATGATCACGACCAGGCCCAGAATGAAGATCAGCGCCTGCCAGGAAAAGAGCGCCTGCCGGAAATTGCGCAGGCCCCGCCCCAGGTTCCTTTTCATCATCCGCATTCGCAGACGCATGGGGGAAGAGGAATGCTGGTTCATTTTATGCCCCCGTTCCTTTCGTAACGTTCATAGGCGCGCACGATGCGCTGCACCAGCTCATGCCGCACCACGTCCTTGGCGGTCAATTCCACCACAGCCACGCCGCTGACGCCGCGCAGCACCTCAATAGCTTCGCTGAGACCGCTCTTTTTGTCCTTGGGCAGATCGGTCTGGGAGATATCGCCCGTCACCACGCAGCGGGCGTTGGCGCCCAGACGGGTCAAAAACATCTTCATCTGCTCCGGCGTGGCGTTCTGCGCCTCGTCCAGGATGATGAAGGCGTCGTTCAGGGTACGTCCCCGCATAAAGGCCAGGGGAGCCACCTCCACGGTGCCGCGCTCCGCCAGCTTCTGATAGGAATCCACGCCCATCAGCTCATACAGGGCATCATACAGGGGGCGCAGATAGGGGTCCACCTTCTGGGACATATCGCCGGGCAGGAAGCCCAGCTTTTCCCCGGCCTCCACGGCGGGGCGGGTCAGCACGATGCGTTCGATTTCCTTGTTTTTCAGGGCCACCACGGCCAGACACATGGCCAGATAGGTTTTGCCGGTGCCCGCTGGGCCTACGGCCAAAGTCAGCTCGTGATTGCGCACGGCGTCCACATAGGCCTGCTGGCCCAGCGTTTTGCTGCGGATGGGGCGGCCCCGGTGGGTAAAGGCGATCACGTCCTTGCTGCCCAGTTCCTCCAGCCGGGAGATATTGCCCTCCCTGGCCAGCTGGATCGCGTAGCGGATACGCAGCGGATCTATGTTTTCCCCGTGGGAAAGCAGCAAAAGCAGGCCGCCGATGGCTTCCTCCGCCACGGCCACGTTCTCGGGATCGCCCGTCAGGCGCAGCTCCTGCCCCCGCAGCATGGCGGTAACGGAAAGCTCCTGCTCCAGGATGCCCATGTTGCGGTCATTCATGCCGAACAGCTTTTGATAAGCGTCAAGATTTTCAAGTGATAACAGCAACTTTGTATATATCTCCTACTTCAATGTTTGGGGGACGGCGCGGCCTATATCCGTCAACAGCTCCGCGTAGGCGTCCGCAATAACAGCTTCCCCTTCTATCATACTAAAAATTATGTTTTTGTCAATGATTTCATCTTTGTTGCCGCACAAAGAATAGATTTTTTGCAAAGCGGCCAGCCCGCTTTCCTCCTGCAGATCCGCCGTGGGACGGATGTATCGCTCCAGGGCAACCTCCGTATAGGTTTTCCGTTCCAGCCACAGCGGAACCCAAGCGCCGCCGATGGGCATGGCGCGGACTTCCGCGTCACAGGTCAGATACTCGGGATCCGGCTGGTCCGAATAGGAAAACCATGGGGTACACAGCGTGTTTTTTGCGGATATCCTTCCGGTGGGCGTGCTGCGCGTTTCCGCTGAGCTGACGGCTGCCTGGGCATGCAGCCAGGTATGGGCCAGCACCCGACCCCGGGCGGGAACGCCGCGCCAGGCTTCCGCGCCGGTTTTTTCCTGGCCTTTGATCAGTACCTGTCCCTTTTTTACCGTTTCACCCGGTTTTACCTCGGCAGTGCCCGCGTAGACGTCAATGCGCTCAACGATCCCGTCGCAGGCCGCAACGATATCGCAGGGCTGTCCGCCGATATTTGCGGATAGATCGGGAGCGGGGATGCCGGACACGATCCGGATCTGCAGGGTGATCCCCCGGATCTCGGCGGTGGCCCAGGCGATCTGCGGCAGGCGGTACAGCAGCCCATCCGACAGGGAACGTAGATCGATCTCCCGCTTTTGTATGCCGGGATGAATGTTTTCTTCCTTTAGAAATTGGAGCACTTCGCCGCGATAGACGCCCGCGCCGCTGACTTCGATCTGCCAGATGAATTGCAGCGCGAAAACAAGGGCCGCCGCGGCCATTCCCGCCAGGGGCAAAAGAAACCAACGCTTGCGAATTTGCCCCAGCCTGCGCGCCCATCCGGTTTCGGGCAGCTCCTTGCACGAGAAGCCATGGGACGATAAAAAGGATTCCGCTTGCTCACATTGTTCAAAGGGGATGGAAAAATGGACGCAATGTGCACGGACACGCCGCACGTCATAGAGCGTGATCCCTGCATTTTGCAGGCCGTCCAATAAGCGTTCTATGCCCAGCCCCTGGATTTCATAGCGTTTTCGGATATATTTCATGGAGCGAATTCCAGGGAAATGATTTCGCCGTTTACGCAGAGATCCTGCTTTCCATATTCCTGCAGCCGCAAAGCATGCCCCTGCACGTTCAGCCGGCCCTGCTGCAGGCGTACGATCAGCTGGTCCTGGGTGTAAGCGATCACGCCGCGGTGCTGCTCGATCAGCAACCCTTCCCGGCCCGTCAGGATGATCCGCGGTTTGCCCGTCACGGGCTCGGATGGCACAAAGGAACTCAGTCGCATAATAAAATCCCCCCGCGTATCCTATGCGCGGAGGGACAAAATATGCGGAATGTCAGATCTTGAACTGGGCGATATCGCGTTCCAGCTCGTCGCAGGAATCGGTGTAGACTTCCAGGGCGATGGGACGGCCCAGATCCAGGGAGAAAATACCCAGGATGGACTTGGCGTCCACCACATGGCGGCCCGCGCGCAGATCCATATCATAGGGATACTTGTTGACGATGTTGACAAAGGACTTGACTTCTTCCGCGAAGCTCAGCTTGATCGGGATGGATTTCATATCATTTACGCTCCTTCGTGAGTGTTGAAATTTCGGATATCATTATATGCGATTTATGGCAAAAAATCAAGCATCTTTGGACAGCTTTTCCATGGAAGAATTGAGACGGCGCAGCGTCTCTTCCTTGCCCAGCAGATAAGCGATCTCAAAGGCGCCGCCGGGGGTGGAAGCCAGGCCGCTGATAGCGATGCGCAGCGGCCACAGCACAGCGCCGTTCTTCTTGCCGCTCTCTGCGATGGCCGCCATCACGGTGTCGTGGATATTGGCCTCACTCCAGTCCTCGATGCCCTCCAGCACAGGCTTCACCAGCGTCAGGGATTCCTTGGCCACATCGGGATTGGTCTTCATCTTTTTATTATTGTAGAGATCCAGGTCGTATTCCGGCATCTCCACCAGGAAACGCACCATATCCGGCACGCGGTTAAAGACCTCGGTGCGGCTCTGCATCAGCTCGGCCAGACGCTTGTAATCAAATTGCTTGCCCGCCAGCGCCTTGTCAAACCAGGGCGTGACCATTTTGAGATACTCGTCAAAGGGCAGCTTGCGGATATACTCGGCATTGAACCAGGTCAGCTTATCCGTATCGAAGATGCCGGGGGCGTTGTTCAGCCGCTTGATATCGAAGGCCTCGATCAGCTCGTCCATGGTGAAGAACTCGCGGTCGTCGCCCGGATTCCAGCCCACCAGGGCCAGATAGTTGATCAGCGCCTCTTTCAGATATCCCTTGTCGATGAAATCGCTGTAATAGGCGTCGCCGTCCCGCTTGGAAAGCTTGTGATGGGCGTCGCGCATCACGGTGGTCAGATGGACGTACTGGGGGATCTCCCAGCCAAAGGCGTTATAGAGCATGTTGTATTTGGGCGTGGAACTCAGATATTCCATGCCGCGCATGACGTGGGTAATGCCCATCAGATGGTCGTCGATGACGTTGGCGAAGTTGTAGGTGGGCATGCCATCGGTCTTGATCAGCACCATATCGTCCAGGGTGTCATTGGGGAAGGTCAGGTGACCGAACACCTCGTCGTCATAGGTGGATTCGCCGGTGGTGGGGCAGTTCATGCGGATCACATAGGGCGTGCCCGCCTCCAATTTCGCCTGCACTTCTTCTTTAGAAAGGTTCAGACAATGCTTGTCATACTTGAACACCTCTCCCCGGGCTTCGGCGGCGGCGCGGCGCTCGTCCAATTCTTCCTTGGTGCAGAAGCAGTAATAGGCCGCTCCCTTTTCGATCAGCTGCTTGGCATAGGGCAGATACAGAGGCTTGCGCTCGGACTGCACATAGGGACCGTAATCGCCGCCCTTATCGGGGCCCTCGTCCCATTCCATGCCGCAGGCGCGCAGGGTATCGTAGATCACGTCGGTGGCGCCTTCCACATAGCGCTCCTGGTCGGTATCCTCAATGCGCAGGATGAATTTGCCGTGGTTTTTCTTGGCGTACAGATAATTATACAGCGCTGTGCGCACGCCGCCCAGGTGCATAAAGCCGGTGGGGGAGGGCGCGAAGCGGGTACGGACTTCCATGATGGTGTGTTTCCTTTCGTTATTTTACGGTGAAGCTGCTCTTGAGACTCACCACGCGGTTATAGACGGGATTATCGGCGGTGCTGTCCGGATCCTTGCAGAAATAGCCGTTGCGCAGGAACTGGAAGGTGTCGCCCACCTGAGCGGATACCAGGGAATGCTCGCAGTAGCCGCGGGCGATCTTGAGAGAATCGGGGGACAGGAATTTAGTCACGTCCTTCTTGTCCTCGGCGGCGGCTGTATCCCATTCCTCGGTCATCAGCTGATCGTAAAGTCGGGCTTCAAAGGCGGAGCAATCCCGGGCGTCCACCCAATGAATGGTGCCTTTCACCTTGCGGTTGGCGCCTTCGCTGCCGCTGCGGGAGGAAAGATCCACCGAGCATTCAATGTGGTCGACGCTGCCGTCGGCGGCATGCACCACGTTTTCGCACTTGATGATATACGCGCCCTTGAGGCGCACTTCTCCATCGGGCTTCAGGCGGAAATACTTCTTGGGGGGCTCCTCCATGAAGTCCTCCTGCTCGATCCAGATCTCCTTGCTGATGGTGACGCTGCGTTCGCCCAACTCGGGATGATCAGGATGATTCTCCATGGGCAGGGTGTCCTGCCAATCCTCGGCCACGTTGGTAAAGACCACCTTGACGGGGTTCAGCACCGCCATGACCCGGGGCGAGGTGTTGCCCAGCTCGTCGCGCACGCAGGCGTCCAGCATGGCCACGTCCACCGTGGAATCCACCTTTGACAGACCTACCTGCTCCACAAAATTGCGGATGGCTGCGCCGGGATAGCCGCGGCGGCGCATGGCGCACAGGGTGGGCATGCGGGGATCGTCCCAGCCGGAGACGAAGCCTTCCTCCACCAGACGGCGCAGATGGCGCTTGCTCATCACCGTGCGGGTGATGTTCAGACGGGCAAATTCGATCTGGCGGGGTCCGTGATAGACCTTGCCGTTAAAGGTGCTTTCCTTGCGGAAGCCCGCGTTTTCCACCACCCAGTCGTAAAGGGGACGGTGGTTTTCAAACTCCAGGGAGCACAGGGAATGGGTGATGCCCTCCAGGGCGTCGCTGATGGGATGGGCAAAATCGTACATGGGATAGATGCACCATTTGCTGCCCGTGCGCCAGTGTTCCTTATAGAGGATACGGTACATGGCGGGATCGCGCATGTTGATGTTGGGGGACGCCATGTCGATCTTGGCGCGCAGGATATAGCGGCCCTCGGGGAATTCGCCCGCCCGCATGCGGCGGAACAGCTCCAGGCTTTCCTCCGCGGGACGGTCCCGCCAGGGGGAATTCTTGCCCGGGGTGGTCAGCGTGCCGCGGTATTCGGTCATCTGCTCCGGGGTCAGTTCGTCCACATAGGCCAGACCGCGCTGGATAAAATCCTCGGCGATCTCATAGAGCTTATCGTAGTAATCGCTGGCAAAGAACAAGCCGCCGTTCCAATGGAAGCCCAGCCACTCGATATCCCGCTTGATGCCGTCGGCGTATTCGTTGTCTTCCTTGGCGGGGTTGGTATCGTCAAAGCGCAGGTTGCAAAGGCCGCCGTATTTTTCCGCCGTGCCGAAGTCGGTGATCAGCGCCTTGCAATGGCCGATATGCAGATAGCCGTTGGGTTCCGGGGGAAAACGGGTGTGAATCTGTTGGCAGCGCTCGCTTGCCAGATCCTGGTCAATGGCATCCCAGATAAAATTGGTGCGCTCGAGCGTTGTTTCGTCCATAAATAGATCCCTCCGTATCAAAACAAATGAGGCCCTGACGGGTCGTGTCAATTATAACGAATTTTAACATCATTTACAAGGGGAAAAGCCGGAAAAAACGTCCCGGAAAAGAAAATTTATTGCAGTTGCAAAACAAATGAAAATATCGTATAATATATGCCGTTCATGATTTTCAGAGGAAGGAGCGGCATGCGGATGGAGTGGCTGATCATCGGATTGCGAACGCTGGTCATCCTGTTCGCGCTCTATTGCTTTCTGACCGCGCCCAATCTTTTCCGGCGCAAGCTGTCCCACAAGCAGCTGACCGGCCACGATTACGCCCACCGCGGCCTCTATGACAACAAGCGCGGCGCGCCGGAAAACAGCCTGGCTGCCTTTCAAAAGGCCGTCATGAGCGGGTACGGCATCGAATTGGACGTGCGGGAGACAAGGGACCATGTGCTGGTGGTGCATCACGATGAGGACCTGGAGCGCTCCTGCGATGATCCCCGCCGCGTCTGCGACGTGCCGCTGAATGAGCTTCAGCAGCTTTCCCTATTCGGCTCCCAGGAATACATCCCCACCTTCGACGAGGTGCTGGCGCTGGTGAATTGCCAGGTGCCCTTGATCGTGGAGATCAAGACGGATTTCACCAATCATGATCTGCCTGAAAAAGTATATGATCGCCTGCGCAGATATCCCGGCGTGTACTGCGTCGAATCCTTTGATCCCAGCGCCGTCCGCTGGTTCAAAAAGCACGCGCCCAAGGTGGTGCGGGGGCAATTGGCCTTTATGGAGGACTTTAAAAAGAACCGGGATCTGAGCGTGATGGACAAGATCAAGCGCGTGTTTCTGGGCTATCTGCTCATCGACTTCCTGGGACGTCCTGATTTCATCGCCTACGGTTATGAGACCGATGCGAATATATCCTACCGCTTTGTCGCCGACGTGTTCCGTCCGCTCCTGGTCGCCTGGACGGTCCGGGACGAGGAAACCTATCAGCGATTGCAGCAGGAATACGATATCCAAATTTTTGAACACTTCCGGGCAAAACGCAACCTGCCCACCAAGTATTCGTGATCAAGGGAGGAAATGAACCATGAGTGAAATCGAAAAGCGCGGCAACGTGATCACCGCCGAAGGCCTCAAGGCCCTGCAGGAGAGACTGGATTATCTGAAAACCACTGGCCGCGCGCAGATCGCCGAGCAGATCGCCGTCGCCCGTTCCTTTGGCGACTTGAGTGAAAACGCCGAGTACGACGCCGCCCGTAACGACCAGGCCAAGCTGGAAGGCGAGATCCTGGAATTGGAAGCCGCCATCCGCAACGCGGTGGTCATTTCCGACGACGAGACCAGCAACGACAAGGTCAACCTGGGAGCCAAAGTGAAGGTCTATGACGAGGCTGAAAAATATGAGGAAGAATACCGGGTGGTGGGTCCCAGCGAAGCCGATCCGATGAACAACATCATTTCCACCGAAAGCCCCCTGGGCGCTTCCCTGATGGGCAAAAAGGTGGGCGATGTGGCCGTGGTGCTGGCCCCCGATGGGGAGATCCGCCTCCGTATTATGGCGATTTCCCGTTAAATAGATCAATTTCCGCAAAGGAGTACACGCATGTCTGAAAATCAGCAGGAAATGCAGAATACCGTCGATTACAGCGAGCAGGAGCAGATCCGTCGGGAAAAGCTCCAGGCGCTGATGGATAACGGTCAGAATCCCTATCTGATCACCAAGTACGATGTGACCCACGAAAGCAAGGATGTGCTGGACAATTTTGACGCCCTGGAAGGGCAGATCGTGTCCATGGCGGGCCGCATGATCGGCCGCCACATCATGGGCAAGGCCTCCTTTGGCCGTATCCTGGACGGCGCGGGCAAGATCCAGATCTACGTCAAGCGGGACGACGTGGGCGAGGAGCCCTACGCCGCTTTCAAAAAATACGATCTGGGCGATCTGATCGGTGTCACCGGCAAGCCCTTCAAGACCAAGACCGGCGAAATCTCCATTCATGTGGAGAGCCTGACGCTGCTGGCCAAGTGCCTGAAGCCCCTGCCTGAAAAGTTCCACGGCCTGACGGATACCGACCTGCGTTATCGTCAGCGCTATCTGGATATGATCGTCAATCCCGAAGTGCGGGATACCTTTGTCAAGCGCAGCCAGATCATCAGCGCTTTGCGCGCCTTCCTGGAAAGCCGGGGCTTCATGGAAGTGGAGACTCCTGTGCTGCATACCCAGGCGGGCGGCGCGGCGGCCCGGCCCTTCGTCACCCATCACAATACGCTGGATATCGACATGTATCTGCGCATCGCCCTGGAGCTGCATCTCAAGCGCCTGATCGTGGGCGGCTTCCCGCGGGTGTATGAGATTGGCCGCGTGTTCCGCAACGAGGGCATGGACACCAAGCATAATCCCGAATTCACCATGCTGGAGCTCTATCAGGCCTATACCGATTTCCACGGCATGATGGATATTACGGAGGATATGTTCCGCTATGTGGCCCGGGCTGTGAACGGCACGGCCATCGTGCAGTATGGCGATGTGACCATCGACCTGGAAAAGCCCTTTGCCCGCATGAGCATGGTGGAGGCCGTCAAGCAGTATTCCGGCGTGGACTTCGACCAGATCCATACCCTGGAGGAAGCCCGCGCGGTGGCCGACGAACGGAAGATCCATTATGAAAAGCGCCATCAGAAGGGGGATATCCTCAATCTGTTCTTTGACGAATATGTGGAAGAGCATTTGATCCAGCCCACCTTCATCTATGGCCATCCCGTGGAGATTTCTCCCCTGGCCAAGAAGATGCCCGAAAACCCCGCCTATACAGAGCGTTTCGAGGTGTTCATCCTGGGCCGCGAGCATGGCAACGCCTTCTCTGAGCTCAACGATCCCATTGATCAGCGCCAGCGCTTTGAAGCCCAGGCGGCCCTCAAGGCCCAGGGCGACGAAGAAGCCCATGGCGTGGACGAGGACTTCCTGAACGCCCTGGAGATCGGCATGCCGCCCACCGGCGGCCTGGGTGTGGGCGTGGACCGTCTGGTGATGCTGCTCACCGCCGCGCCCTCCATCCGTGACGTGCTGCTGTTCCCCACCATGAAGCCGAATAAGTGAAAAAGTGAGGAATATCAACGGGTTTCAGCATGTTAAAAAATGTGCTGACCACAAGTTTGACCAATTTTTCTTCTCGCAAAAGGGGAACAATGACGAAGGCACTGCTACAATGAAGGCAGTGTCTTTTTTTTATCGGTTCAGATATAAACGCTATTGCGGTAACGCTTATATGTGTATCGAGAAAAAGAAGGGGCTGTTGCACTAAAAAAAGTGCAGCAGCCTCTTTTTTATTGGCAGACAAGCGACAAGGCGCCCTCAAAAATAAGAAGATATCTGTTTTTAGGGG
>CACZLE010000002.1 GCA_902781945.1 uncultured Eubacteriales bacterium
TGTCATTGCTGACAGCAGCTTGCGCTTCGCTACACTTGGCGGTAACTACCCGTGGCAGGACTTTCACCTGCAAGAATTGTGCCATGCCCGGCACACTACCAAAGAAATGGGGCACCCATTCGGGTGCCCCATTTCTTTGGTGCGGTCGACGGGACTTGAACCCGTACAGGTTTCCCTACACGCCCCTCAAACGTGCGCGTATGCCGATTCCGCCACGACCGCAGGCTTTAACAGCAAGAAATATTATATCGCAATTATGATCAAATGTCAATGATCAAAATTTGTGTAATTTTGGCTAAAATTCATCCATTTCTTGCAGGAATAACAAAGGAGGCGTCGAACTATATAACCAGAGAAACAAGAGACGCGAAGCATGGGTACTGAATAATCGAAAGGAGATCATCCTATGAAAACTACAATTACAGCGAAAAACATGGTCGTCAGCCCCGGCATTACCAACCGCATTATGAAAAAGACGGCCACCATGGAACGCTATTTGAAGCCCGATACCCAGATGTATGTACGTCTGCGCAAAGAGCGCAACCAGCGCATTGCCGAGATCACCGTGCCCATTGATGGCGTGACCCTGCGCGCCGAGGCCGCCAGCGAGGACAACCTGTTCATGAGCATCGACAGGGCCCTGGCCAAATTGGAAAAGCAGATCCTGCGCCACCGTACCAAGCTGGAAAAGCGCCTGCGGGCCGATATCCCCGCCGAGGAGCCCGAATTCATCGAGGAGGCTCCCGCCCAGGGCGAGCGCCAGGTGGTTCGTACCAAGACCTATACCACCCGTCCCATGCACGTGGAGGACGCCATTTTGCAGATGGAACTGCTGGGCCACAGCTTCTACGTTTTCGTCAACATCGAGACCGAGCAGACCAACGTGCTCTACCTGCGCAAGGACGGCAACCTGGGCCTGCTGGAGCCGGAATATTAAACCGATATTTTTAATCAGAAATCAAAGCAGGGCGGTTTCAAAAAACGCCTGATACATCCGTTTGCCGGGTCCCTCCAGTTTCTCATTTTTCTCATCGCTTTTCGCTCCCGGCCCCGCCGCCCTGCTGATTATGCATCCCCCCTCCCGGGCTTTTCCGGGAGGGCGTTTTTTATTGTTTTACCAAAGTTTAACTAACGATT
This sequence comes from uncultured Eubacteriales bacterium, assembly GCA_902781945.1. Lineage (GTDB taxonomy): Bacteria > Bacillota > Clostridia > Christensenellales > Aristaeellaceae > SFMI01. Next base: position 1,138 of record CACZLE010000002.1, read on the forward strand.
TCATTTATCTCGGATTGCCTGTCCCATCAAATGCTTTCTTTTCTACATAAGTCATCATTGTGTTATTTCTCCAGCCATGTGCCAATGTAAAAAGTATTGCACCTGCGCTTCCTATCAAAGAATTCTTTTTTGTCGCGCCAATGACAAAAACAGCAACAATGCATATACCTAAGAAGATCATAATAGCCACATGATCCTTCAGCCATTTCTCCTTATAGAATTCCTGTCTTTCCTTTAAGCTGAATACACTGTCTTTCAATGTTTCTTTGATATTTGTCTCTGCCATCTCCTTATACTCCTCCGTGGATAGTTTTTTTCCACTCAGAAGCTCATTAATGGTTAGGCCATACATGTTGCTAAGCTCCTCAAGCATCTCTACTGGCGGCATGTAATTTCCAGTCTCCCACCGCGATATTGTCTTGTTGGTGACACCCAGCTTTTCGCCCAGCTCGGCTTGTGTAAAACCGTGTTCCTTCCTGAGTTCAGCAAGAAAACACCCTACTTTGACCACATCCATTAAATCGCCTCCACTCTTGGGATGGCTCCATTGTATATCAAAATCCAATGATTGTCTTTACCATAGATAGCGATTCGCTTGAAATCGTCACATAAAAGATTCGCTGTTTATGTCCTTTTATCACTTAACCAGTTCATATTGGTATTCCTGGCTCTCCTCGGCGGCGTTTCGGTTCTTTCTGCCGCCAAAGGTACCGGTGCGGGTCATGCCCAGTTTTTCCATCACCCGGGCGGACGCAGGATTCTGCGTATCGCAATGGGCGATGAAATGACGGCAGCCCTGATCAGCAAAATGAGTAATCAGCGCCTGCGCGGCTTCGGTGGCAAAGCCTTGGCCCCAATGCTCCTTCCGGATGATCCAGCCCAGCTCGCCAAGTCCGTTTTCAAAATAGAGGCTCACCGCTCCAATATGTTTTCCTTCATGCAAAACCGCAAATTCATAGAAGGCAGGATCTTCCTTGTTCCATTCCGCCTCCACGCTTTCCAGAAAGGCCTGGGTTTCCTCTATATCCTGATGGGGCAGGAAACACATATACCGGGCGTTTTGAGGGTCCAGGGAATACTGGGCCGTCGTATCCAGATATTGCACGCCAAGTGGCTTCAAGGTCAGTCGCTCGGTATGCAGCTCCACCCGTTTTCCCCGGGTCAGCATCACCAGATATTCCGTCGTACCCTCCTCAAACTTCTTGGTATCGGTCAGATGGAAGCCGTGGCGCTCATAAAAGCGGATGGCGTCGGTATTCTTCTCGATGGCCCAAAGGAAGGTGACGGGATAATGGGCCTTGGCATATTCGATCAGCGCGGAGCCGATCCCCTGATTCCAGAAGAAAACATCCACGTAGAGCTCCACGATTTCATTTTCTTCGATGCGGATGAGCCCTTTGACGATGCCGCCGTCGTCATAGACCAGGATATGGTCCAGGAGCTTGGCATATTGCTCGGCCACGGGGAGCACCTGCAATTCGCCAAAGGAATACGCGTCGTCCTGGAAAATGGGACGGAACTTGACGCGCTTGACAAACACCAAAATCTCCGCGATGCGGGACACATCCGCCATTGTCGCCTGTCTGATCATAAATTCCTCCATAAACGAAACGGCTGCGAAAATGCTTCGCAGCCGCATTGATTGTCTTTATTGTCAGGCGATGACTTCCTCCGTCTCGCCGTCGAACAGATAAACGCTCTCCATGGGAATGGAGAAGGTCAGGTCGCTGTCCACCTCGGGGGTATCGTGGGAATCCACCTTCAGGATGGCCTGGTCCTTGCCCGCGTTGATATACACGTTGGTGTTATCGCCAAGCATCTCGGTCAATTCCACCTTGCAGTTGATCTGGTAAGCGTTGTCCTGGGCGCCCAGCACGATGGCCTCGGGACGGAAGCCGAAGACGATCTCCTTGCCCTCATAGCGCTTGATATCGGGCAGCTTCTTGCTCAAATCCATCTGGGTATCGCCGAAGGGCAGCTTGCCATCCCGCACAATGCCGCGCAGGAAGTTCATGGGCGGTTCGCCGATGAACCCGGCCACGAACACATTGGCGGGCTTGAAATACAGCTCATAGGGCGTGCCGATCTGCTGCACATAGCCATCCTTCATCACCACGATGCGGTCCGCCAGGGTCATGGCCTCGGTCTGGTCATGGGTGACGTAGATGGTGGTGGCGCCGGTCTCCTGGTGGATCTGGGCGATCTCATAGCGCATGGTGACGCGCTGCTTGGCGTCCAGGTTGGACAGCGGCTCGTCCATCAGGAAGATGCCCACCTTGCGGATGATGGCGCGGCCAATGGCCACGCGCTGGCGCTGGCCGCCGGACAGGGCGCGGGGCAGACGATCCAGATAATCGGTCAGGCCCAGGATGCGGGCGGTATTCTTGACCCGCTCCTCGATCACGTCCTCGTCCACGCCCTGCAGGGTGAGGCCGAAGGCGATATTGTCATACACCGTCATCTGCGGATACAGGGCATAGCTCTGGAACACCATGGCGATCTCGCGTTCCCGGGGACCCAGCTCGTTGGCGCGCTTGCCGTCCAGGATGAATTCGCCGCTGGAGATATCCTCCAGGCCCGCGATCATGCGCAGGGTGGTGGATTTGCCGCAGCCGGAGGGGCCGACGAATACAACAAATTCTCCCTTTTCAATTTCCAGGTTGAAGTTATGCACCGCATGGAATCCGTTGGGATAGATTTTGTTGATGTTTTTCAGCGTGATGTACGCCATAACCTTGCCTCCTTGACAGTTCTGTTATCGTATCGGACTGATCCGGATAAAAACATGGACAAAATGGACATGATCTGTTATAATGAAGTATCACCAGAGAAAGGAGTCTGTCCGCATGAATGACATCATATACGTGGGCCGACATTCGCTGATGCACTCCGTATCGCGCCATTTCCACGAAAGCTGGGAATTTGTGTACTGCACCTATGGCGCAGGCACCTTCCTCTTTGACGGCCAGAGCATCGAGTACCATGAGGGCGACGTGGTGATCATCCCGCCCCTGATCCCCCACGCCAACGCCAGCGAGACGGGATTCAAGAACATTCACATCAACATGCTCACGCCCACGCTTTCCCTCAAGCGCCCGACGCTGATCGCCGACGACAGCAACCGCTTTCTCCTGGATGCCTTCAACGCGTCCTTCTACCACTTCTACTCCCCGCAGAAGGAACGCACGGCGCTGCTTTCTTCCTACGGCGACCTGATCACCTGCTATCTGGTGGCCTATCAGGCGGTGCAGCCCCGGTCCGCGGTGGTGGAGAAGATCGAGCACAACATCATCAGCAATTACGCTGACTGCGATTACGAGCTGGACACTTTCCTGCGCTCCCTGCCCTTCAGCTACGACTATCTGCGCAAGCTCTTCCAGAAGGAGCTGGGCGTAACGCCCCACAAGTACCTGATCGACAAGCGGCTGCAAATCGCGGCAGAGATCCTGGTCAGCATCGACAACAGCGGCAACAGCATCGCCGATATCGCCATGATGTGCGGCTTCCGGGATCCGCTGTACTTCTCCAAGATGTTCAAGAAAAAGTACGGCGTGGCCCCCAGCTACTACATCCGGTCAAAGGCGGAAGATCCCGCCGCCAGCCGCCCCGATGAGAGCAGCATCAAAGTGCTGCTGGAAGACGTTTGATCTCGGTGTAGCACAGCAGGAAGGGCGCGACGCCCTTGGCGTCGTTGCGCACGACAGGCTCCGAGATGTAATAGGCATAGGTGCCGTCCCGACGCCGGTTATCCTCCGGCCCCAGACCCGCCACCAGGCAGATGCCGTCCAGGTCAATCCGGTCATTTTCCATAGACAATCGCTTGTCCATGATGCCGTGAAAGGTCTTTTCCCCTTTCGCGGCATATTCTTTGGGCAATTCGCCCAGGCGCGCGCCCTTGAGCATGGCATAGGCGATCATGCTGCTGCCGCTGCTCTCCAGATAGTTGCCTTCCCGGCCCGGCTGATCCACCACCTGCCAGTACATGCCGGTTTCGGCATCGGCAAAGGCGGACACATCCGCCATGAACTGACGGAAGATATCGGCCAGCCGGTCATGCTCCGCGCCCTTGGGGATGATCTCCAGCAGGTCGGCCAAGGCCACGGAAAACCAGCCGATGGCCCGCAGCCAGAAGGACTGGGAAAGACCCGTTTCGGGATCAGCCCAGAAAGCCTTTCGGCTGGCGTCGTAACCGTGATAGTACAGGCCAGTTTTGCAATCCCGCATGCGGGCGTGCACCGTCTCAAACTGGCGCACCACGTCGCTGTAATCCCCCGCCCCCAGATGCCGCTGATACAGGGCCTCGAAGGGCTGGGCCATATACAGGCCATCCAGCCACACCTGGTTGGGATAGATCTGCTTATGCCAGAAGCTGCCCTCGAAGGTGCGGGGCTGCTCCATCAGGCAATCGTGGAGATACTGGGCCGCTTTGCGGTATTTCTCCTTGCCGGTCTTATCATAGAGCGCAAAGAGCACGCGGCCCTCGTTGATATCGTCCAGCGTGCGCTTTTCGGGAGAATAGGTCTTGATATGGCCGTCCTCTTCCACAAAAAAGTCGATCACGCTTTCCGCAAAGTCAAAATACCGCTGATCGCCCGTGATCTCCGCCATGGAAATCAGGGCCGTGATCATGCAGCCGTCGATGTAATTCCAGTTGGACGGCTTGCCCGCGCGCACCCGCTCGATATTCCACACAGTACATTCCGGCGTGGAGCGCTCAATGAGGCTGAGCACATAGCGATCAATGGCTTCGTACATCATGTTCCCCTTTTCCGGGCGTCCCGGAAGATTTTGATCAGGGTCCGCTTCATGGTGATGAACAGCTGATCCCAGGCCGTGACGAACACGCCGAACAGGATGGGACCCACGCCCAGCGGCACGGTATCCCGCGCGCCGGTCAGAGCCACCAGCAGGGCGTTGATGGCCTGGTAGGTCATTACCACGCAGGCAAGCACCAGGAAGGCGTAGAGGATGTTGAGAAACAGGGTGATGAATTTCTTTTGGGGAAACATCATCCAGCGGTCATTGGCCCCCGGCGTTTTGGCATAGAAGCGGAACAGGTTGTTGGTCAGCAGATCCGTTACGATGCCCAGGGCCACGCCCAGCACCAGCATCTGATCCCAGTAATCCGTCACGTACATGCCCAAGCCCCAGAGGAAGAAAAAGCACACAGCCCCCGCGAACCAGCACTTGATCAAAAGCGCCTTGGCCCAATCGGCCAATGTTACCCGCGGGCCGGAACGGTATTTGCGCAATTCCGCCGCGGAAACCTGGGGAGAATTGCTTTCATCCGCCGTGACCAGATCGTCCACCGCCTGGGTATTGAGGCGGTAATACTCCGATAAGGTCTTTTCCGCCTCTTTTTCAGGCTGTCGTTTTCTTTTCGCCATCTTCGCCGTCAGGCATCCTCACCGGAGATATCGATGGCGCCCATGCCCTTGTTGCCTTCGATTTCAATGTTGGTATTGATCTTGCGCAGCAGAGGCGTATAGACCGGCAGCAGAGCCGTCAAGGCAGCCGCCGCGGCCAGGATCCAGCGATGCACATGCAGGATGCTCTTGGCCCGGGTGATATAGTCGAAGGACGTGTTGCCTTCGGCCAGATACTCATTGATCTTGCCTTCATAATGAACGCCGCTGTACAGCACGATGGCGATCATGACGAACAGCAGCACCAGCATGGGGATCTTGACCTTCTGCCGATGCGGGAAGGAATTGAGGAAGCACACCATGGAAAGGATGGAGAACAGCATGGTGGCAAACTCGCACAGACCCATGCCCGCGCGGTTGATGCGGGCGGTGGTGTTGGAGAACTGGGTCAGATTGAGAGAATAGAAGATGAACGCGATGGCCAGCACCAGCAGGGCGATGGTCTGCGGCTTGCGCTTGAGGGCGACGACGCGTTTACGAAGGAACTCCTTGAAGCCAGTGGGTTGCTGATTGGCCATTTTCACCGTGCCTCCTTTCGGATCGCATTGGTGGTCTCCTTGTTGAAGAAGTGCTTGCGCTTGAAGGTGACGTTGACGATATCGCCGTTTTTATAGTTGGTCCAGCCGCGCAGCTTGGCGGAAATGCGGTTGTTGTCCCCCATGTGGCCGTGCACCAGGGTATTCATGCCCAGGTTTTCATTGGAGAACACCTTGACGGGCAGACTGCCGCCCTCGGCGATGTCCTCGGGACGGACGCCCAGGGTGATCTCCTTGCCGTTGTAACCGGACAGGGTATCCTTTTCCTCGTCGGTCAGCTCCACCGTGAAGCCCTTGCCATGCAGGCTGCCGTTTTCAACCTTCACATCGTAGAAGTTCATGGGAGGCAGGCCGATGAAACCGGCCACGAACAGATTGGCGGGGCTGTCATAGAGCTCCAGCGGGGTACCGATCTGCTGCACATGTCCCATGGACATGCACACGATGCGGTCCGCCAGGGTCAGGGCCTCGGTCTGGTCATGGGTAACATAGAGCATGGTGGCGCCCAGCCGCTTATGCAGCAGCAGTATCTCGCGGCGGGTGGCGCCGCGCAGCTTGGCGTCCAGGTTGGACAGAGGCTCGTCAAACAGGAAGACCTTGGGGTTGCGCACGATGGAGCGTCCCATGGCTACGCGCTGACGCTGACCGCCGGACAGCTGGGCGGGCTTTTTGTTCAGCTGGCTGGTGAGACCCAGGATCTCCGCCGCGGCCAGCACCTTCTTATGGATCACATTGGGGTTCTCCTTGCGCAGGGTCAGGGAGAAGGCCATGTTTTCATAGATGGTCATGTGGCCGTACAGGGCGTAGTTCTGGAACACCATGGCCATATCGCGGTCCTTGGCGGGGGTCTGGGTGATGTCCCGGCCATCCAGGAACAGCTTGCCGCCCGAGATATCCTCCAGGCCGGCCACCATGCGCAGGGTGGTGGACTTGCCGCAGCCGGAAGGGCCGACCAGGACGATCAGCTCGCCGTCCTTGACGTCCATGTTGAAGTCAAACACGGCCTGAACGTTATTGTCGTATATTTTATCGATGTGCTGTAAGCTCAGTTCTGCCATATGATCCCCTCCTTACGCCTTTTGCCCTTCAAGAGAGGCAATATGGGATGCCAGGGCGTTGCTCTTTTGCAGGTTGATCACCGCGGCGGCGAACAGGCACAGCGCGGACAGCGCCAGATAGAGCGTCACGCGGATGAACTGGCTGTTTTCCATCACCTGATAGGAAACCTTCTTGATGGTGATGGTGGCGGCGTGCGCCTGCACGGGAATGATGAAGATGCGGGCCACCTGAATGGCTCCCAGCGCCATCAGGAGCCAGGTGTAGCCTTTTTTGTAATTCTTCACGCCCTCAGAGGCCAGGAAGGCCGCCAGCATGAAGATCAGGTTATACAGGATGGAAGCGCCGATGAGGATATTGTAGTAGTAAGATCCCACATCGGATTTATAGATACTGACGAAGAAGAACACGTCAAGCAGGATGGCCAGATACACCAGCCGGGAGGACGCGGTGTTTTTGGTATAGCGCAAGCGGTCAAGCTTTATGGTACGCTCCTCAGTCATGCGGACACCGCCTTTCTACCGGCCTGGATCAGGCTTTCTTCCTGAGACATCAGGCTCTTTTTCCAGATAGCGTTCAAAATCAGCAGCACCGTCACGCACAGGGTCAGGGCGAAGACGGCATAATGGGCATCGAACCAGAAGGTGGAGGTCAGATACGGGGTTTCCCACAGATCGGCAAACAGCTCCAGCGCTTCAAAATCGACCTGCAGGAACTGCGCCTTGAAGGCGGAAACCTGACCGTGGGCCCAGATGGCCGCGGCCACGTTGGCAACCACGTTGAGGCCGATGGCCGTGTAGTTGCCGATATAATACCGCCTGCGGGAATGGGTATTGGTGACGAACAGCAGGCAGGACAGCAGGATCAGCCCGATGCTGACCTTGAGCAGGGCCCGGTTGAAATCCTGCATATCGTAATAGATGATGGAACCCGGCACGTCGGTTTCCGTCAGATCCAACGGATTCATCATCGTGGGATACAGACTGTCATACAGATCTGTCATGAGTCCGAGCGAATACAGAAATACGATTACGCTCACCGCGATAGACAAAAGACATATGACTTTCTGCGCAGTCATTTGCTTTTTATACATGATGACTTTCCCCCGCTTCTCCGCTTATCCCTCCCCGCCCCCGGGAAAGGGAGCGGGGAGGGTGGGTTTTGATAGTAGATAACGTGCGATAAAGGATTACTTGTTCAGGTCAGCGTAGTATTCCTGCAGACGCTGCCAGGCGCGGGATTTGAGCGCCAGATACTGCTTGCCCTTCCAGGCGGAGGTGACGGTCTGAGCGGTCTCTTCCGCGTCAGACATGCCCTCTTCGGTGTAGCCGTTCACGATCAGGTTGACCAGGATGTTCTCGCCGCCCTTGGCGGAGGAGAACTTGCCGCTGCTGGTCAGCTCGGTGAAGCCGTTCAGCTGGTCGCTCTCGGGCTTGGTGTTGGGCAGCACGGTGGGCACGGAGGTGTACCAGCCGTTCTCGGTGATGGCCAGCTCGGGATGCTTGATGGTGCCCAGGCCGATGGCCACGGAGATCTTGCCGGCGCCTTCCTTGCCGACTTCATGGGTGCACTGATACTCGAAGGCCTGGGACTTGGCGAAGCTCAGGGTGGAGCCCAGGTACATACGGGCATAGTTGGTGTAGTTGCCCTTGGCCTTGGCCCACAGCTCTTCGGCGGTGGCGTCGGCGATCACGGGCATTTCCTTACCGTTGAAGATGAAGGTCTCATAGGAACCGTCAGCCTTGGTCTTGATGAAGGCATCGGGGCCGTAGCTCATCAGGATCTGGCCCTTTTCGGAGTAAGCGTAGTCGATCAGGGACAGGGCGGCGTTCAGCTTGTCCGCGTTGCCCTCGACGCCAGCCTTGGAGATGCCCCAGCCGTCGGTCTTCACAGAACGCCAGGACTCGGTGAAGCGCATGTAGACGCCGTTCTCATCGGTGCCATCGAACCAGCGGGCCACAGGCACCATGACGGCCATGTACTTCTCGCCCTCTTCAGGCTGCAGCTTGGTGGCGTTCATGATGGTCTGGGTCTGGTTGTAGTCATAGCTCATGAAGCCCAGGTCGTTTTCCAGATAGTTGCCGCTGTTGACTTCGGCGGTATCCATGAAGGCCTTGGACAGCAGGCCCTCGTCAGCCATGGCGTTCATGTTTTCCAGGGCTTCGTAGGTGGCCGCTTCCTGACGGGCATCATGCAGAGCGCCGTCGGTGTCAATGTACAGATAATCCTGGCGGGATTCCATGCCGCGCACGCCGAACAGATGACCGGCGAAGCGGAACATATCCACGCGGCGCTGGTTGTTGTTGTCCTCACGGGAGAACAGACCATACACGGTGTCAGTGCCGTTCAGGGTCTGGGCGTTGGCCACGACGCAGCGCAGCAGGGCGACCAGCTCGTCCACGTCCCAGGCAGCGTTCTGGCCCACGAACAGGTTGGAGCGCTGGGTGCCATAGTAGCCGTTGTAAGCCTTGTCGATATACGCACGCAGCATGTTGACGGCTTCGACGCCGCTCATGGAGCCCTTTTCGTTCATCAGGGCCACGATGTTGCCGGCGGCGTCATAATCCTTGGTCACGATCTCGGTGGCGGTGCCATCCAGGGTGGGAGTTTCGATCTCGATCTTGCCGGAGGTGGGCATATAGGGCTGATACACGGGAGCCGCGGTCTGACCGCAGGCATCGGCGGTGAATTCGCCTTCGCCGTCCAGCAGCTTGGCAGCCCAGTCAACACGCATCAGGGGCATACGCTCGATGTCGTTGACGCCGTCAAAGTAGGGGCTGAAGTAGATGGCGCCGGTGGTGGTGTTGCCGGTGATGGACAGACGGACGATGGGGTTGGCTTCCAGGTAGGCCTTGAAGTTGGGCATCTGATCCATATACTCAGCCAGGTTCACCAGGCTGCCGGCCTCGCCGTACTCGGACAGGGTGGCAGCGGTGCCGCTCACCATATCCACCTCGTTCAGGCGGTCTTTCCAATACTCAAATTCCTTGGCGGCGGACTGACCCTGGTATTTATCCTCAAATTTGATACCCAGGATCTCTTCCACGGCCACCCAGGTGGGCTTCAGGTCGCCTGTGTTGTAGGTTTTGCCGTCGGCCAGGGTGATGCCTTCGCCCGCGGTCTCGGCGTCGAAGGCGATGCCGGTCTTGGCGCTGTTATAGCCGGTGGCCATGCGCAGCACGGTCTCGGCGCTGGCGCTGACGCTGAACAGCATCACGAAAACCAGAGCCAGAGAAAGCAGTTTTTTCATGTCGTTTTCCTCCTATTAATATTATTCCTTCACACCGCCGGCATTGACGCCTTTGGCGAAGTACTTCTGAATGAAGGGATAGATGATCAGGATGGGCACGATGGAGCACACGATCAGGGCGTAAATGACAGAATCGGAAGCGAAGACCTCGTTCCAGCCGGCCATGAATTCCGGGTCGGTGTACTGCTCCAGGCGCAGACGGATGAACACCTGCAGGGGGTGCTCGTTCTGGTTGCTGATCATCTGGCGGGCCCAGAAGTAGCCGTTCCAACGGGAAATGGCGAAGAACAGGGCCACGGTGGCGATGGTGGACTTGGACATGGGGATGAACACCTTGCCCAGCACCTGGAACTCGCTGGCGCCGTCCACGATGGCGGCTTCCTCGATCTCGCTGGGTACGTTTTCAAAGGCATTGCGCAAGAGGATGATGTTCATGGCCGCCATACCCATGGCGATGACCACCAGCCATTTGTCGTCCACGATGCCTACAGAATTGAACACATCCTTGGTGGCCAGGTAGTTCAGGTACTGCGGCACGATACCGGCGGAGAACCACATGGTGAACACCAGGTAGAAGTTGAAGAATTTGCGGAAGAGCAGGCGCTTTTTGCTCAGGGCATAGGCGCCCAGGATGCTGACGCCCAGGGCCCAGATGGTGCCGTAGCAGGTGAGGAACAGCGTGTTGGAATAGGAATTCCAGAACATGTTGTCGTTGAACATCTGCTTGAAGGCCTGGAACTGCACGTCCTTGGGGAAGAGGATCACTTCGCCGTATTCCACCGCGTGCCGTCCGCTGACAGAGGCGGACACGGCATACAGGAAGGGATACAGGCAGCCCAGGGCGAACACGGTCAGAAGGGTGTAGCTGATGATTTTGAAGATCAGCTCGGAGATCTCAAGTTTTCTTTTCATGCTGAAACCTCCCTATTATTAGTACAAAGACACGTTGGAAGCCTTGCGGGCGATGGTGTTGGCGCCGATCACCAGCAGCATTCCGATGACGTTGTTCATCATTTCAGCGGCGGAGGCGATGCCCTTGGCCGCACCGGCCAGGCCGTAGCGCTGGGCGAAGGTGGACACCACGTCAGCCGTCACATAGGTGTTGGGGTTGTAGAGCAGCAGCACCTTTTCATAGCCGATGTTGAGCAGGGAACCGATGCGGGTGATGAGCATGATGACGATGGTGGACAGGATGCTGGGCAGCACCACGTAGCGCATCTGGGCCATCTTGTTGGCGCCGTCGATCTGGGCGGCCTCGTAGCTGGTGGGCGAGATGGCGATGATGGCGGCGAAGAACACGATGCTGCCATAGCCCGCTTCCTCCCAGATGCCGCTGATCTGATAGATGGCGCGGAAGAAGGAGGGATTGTTGAGCAGGCCGGCGTCCGCCACCTCCTGGCTCAGCAGGCCGATCTTGACCAGGAACTGGCTGACGATGCCGATGCCGCGGATGTCGCTGCCCTGCTTGACCAGCATGGTGACCAGAGAGGTCATGACGACGGTGGACATAAACTTGGGCAGGTAGGTGAGCACCTGGTAGACGCTGCGGGCGATGTTGGACCGCACTTCATTGAAGAACAGCGCCAGGATGATGGGCATGGGGAAGCCGAAGCACAGGCCGTAGAAGCTGAGCAGGAAGGTGTTGCGCAGGGCGCGCCAGAACTCCGTGGAGAGGCCCGTCCCCCCCACCAGCAGGGTCTTGAAGTAGGAGAACCCCGCGAAGAACTGCTGGCTCACCGGCTTGACCTCATCCGACACCTTGAACGAGCCCAGCAGCTCGTACATGGGCAGATAACGCCAGAACAGGAACACCAGGATGGTGGGGATCAGCATCACATACAGACGCCAATCCTTCAGGATGGTGCGCCCGACGTGGAGCCAGTAATGCTTTTCCACGTCATCTCGAACGACCTGTTCGGGGTTTTCATGATAGGTGCCGCTGATTTCATCCAAAATCAGATAATCCGCCGCTTTCCCTTTCATCAAAATCCTCCTTTTTCTTCTTCCCGCTCTTGTGCTACGCGGTGAAGGTATTGTTTTTGATCTTCCATGATACCGTCCAGCCTGCGGGCGATCCACAGGATCAGGGCGGTAAAGAGCCAAGATATGATATCCGTGGTGAGGAAGCCTGCCGCCGCGGAAACGGACGCCCCGAAAGCCAGGGCCATCAGCCCGCGGCCCAGCTCCATCAGAAGGAGCGTCATCAGGCCGTATGCCACGGTTTTGAAGGAATCCCGGCGGATGGCCTCATCCCCGCGCTTTTTCACATAGAAAAGCGCCAGCAGGGCCAGCAGATTGCCGCCGCAATAGATGAGATATTGCCGGGGAGCCGCCCCGGAAACAAGGCAGAACACCGCGCCGCCCGCCACCGCGTGCACCGCGGCCCAGGGCCCCCAACGGATCATGACGATGGCCACCACTGCGGCCACCACCGACACGGTATAGGGCTCGTTGGGGAACCATCGGGTGGCTGCCAGGACGATGACAGACTCCGAAACGGCCATCATCAGCGCGAAAAAGAACAGATCCATGGCGCGGTACTGCCCCACTGTCAGCTGTTTTTTCACGCCTGCACCTCCCGGGTACACAATGGCCGAAACGTCCTCATACTTACCAATATTATAAAATCAATTTCGCTTTATCGTACATAGACAAAACAAACTGACTTATGGACAAAATAGACTCTTTTAATCGACATATTTTTGTAATAATTAACAGCATTTGGCTGAAAATCTCTCCTTTTCAACCAAATGCCGCCAATTATCCTTCTATTAAATCACGTATCAATCCAGCTCGATGACCCCGGGATAATAGGCCATGACCTCCTCCGCCAAATTGAGCGCGGAAGTGGTCACGGATTCGGGGATCTCATAAGCCTGGCCCTCCACGGACAGGCGCACCTCCTTGACGCCCGGAAATTGCTGGGCGGTATAGCGCAGGGCCTTGAGCATCTGCGTCCTGTCGATATCCGATTCGTCCATGAATTCCTTCGTCAGATCGATGCTCACCACGCCGTTTTTCAGGGTGACATTGCGTATGGCGCAGCCCTCGGGCACCGCCCGCTCCAGGCCGCTGTCGGGCCTCGGTCCCCGGCACAGCTCGATCATGGCGGTCACGGGATCTGCGTCCGAATAGACCACCCGGGTCACGGGCACCAGCATCCGCCCGGAGGCCGACGGGAAATAGAGCCGCACCAGGTCCGCGGTGGCGTCCGCGGGATCAAAGGTGGTCACGGATTCCAGATTCAGATCCCGGGAGGTAAATACGCCGGAAACATCCGTGCCATGGGTGAGCCTGGACCGGGATTGGCCGTCAAACAGGAAGGAAACCTCCTTGACGGTGGGAAACTCCGTCAAGGTCTGGGTCACGGCCCCCACCATCAAACTTTCCGCCTCGGCGCTGGCGCAGGTAAGGGCCTGCTTGCCCAGATCGATGCGGGCGCGGCCATCCTCGATATTCAAATCGAATGTGGTCCCCTCGGGCACGCAGGGTTTCAGGCCCATGCGGGCGGCGGAGGCGTCGTTGTCCGGACTTTGCACCAGCAGCCTGAGAGCGGCTTTGGCGATGCCGTCCGTCTTTTCCACCCGGGCGGTCACGGGCACCAGATAGCCTTCCCCATCCTGATAATATACGGTCACGGGCTGGGTTTCCGCCGGCGTCAGGGTGGGCTGGGCCACCGTGGCCGCGCCCTGCTCCCATCGGGCCTCCTCTGAACGGATCACCGCGTTCTCATTGCCCCGCAGGGCCAGGGCCACCACCAGGGCGGCGGAGGCCATCACCAGCAGCCGTTCCACATCCACGCGTTTGATTTTCAGCTTCAATTTCACCTGTTTCACCCCTTGCATATTGCTGTAAGACATTGTATGCGAGGGAATTTTGTGCTATGATTGCAATGGGTGATAAGATATGCCACTGGATGGATTGACGCTGGGTTTCATGGCGCGGGAATTGAACAGTGCCCTTACAGGGGCGCGGATCGAACGCGTGAACCAGCCGGAAAAAGACATGCTGCTGCTGCTGCTTCGCAACAACGGCAAAAACTATAAGCTGATCCTCTCCGCCAGCCCCAGCTTTGCCCGGGCGCACCTGACGGAGGCCTCCTTTGTGAACCCGCTGAATGCCCCCATGTTCTGCATGCTGATGCGCAAGCATCTGACGGGCGGACGGCTGAACGCGGTGCGGCAGCTGAGCGGTGACCGGGTGCTGCTGCTGGAGATCGAGGCCCAGGACGAACTGGGCGTGATGCATCCTTACCAATTATATTTGGAAGCCATGGGCCGCCACAGCAATCTGACCCTGGTACGGGACGGGCGCATCATCGACGCCATCCGCCACGTCACCGAGGATATGAGCCGGGTGCGGCAAGCCTTGCCAGGCTTGGAATTCATCCTGCCCCCCGCCCAGGACAAGATCGCCCCGGAGGATGCCACGGCGGAAAACCTTTTCACCAAGCTGAACGGCGGGGCCGGGCGGGTGGACAAATTGCTTTCAAACAGCATTTCCGGCCTGTCCGCCATTGCCGCCCGGGAGCTGTGCCTGCGCATGACCGGCGGTGAGACCACAGAACTGGACGCCGCCCATCTGCCGGAGCTGTGCGAGAAGCTGGCGGCCTATCTGCAAAAGCTGCCCGAGATGGCCCCGCCCATGCTGCTGCGGGGCGAGGACGGCATTCCGGCGGACGTGTTTCCTCATTTATATCTCTCCTATCCCCCGGAGCGCCAGCAGGCCATGCCCACCCTGTCCGCCGCGCTGGACGCTTTCTATGACGGGCGGGATCGCCGGGACCGCATGCAGCAGCGTTCCGCCAGCCTGCGCAAGCTCTTGAAGGCCCATATCGAGCGCAACGAAAAGAAACTGGCCCTGCAATTGGAAGAGCTGCGCAACGCCGAGCGCAGCGAGGAGTATCGCGTGATGGGCGAATTGCTCAACGCCAACCTGTACCAGATTCCCCGGGGCGCGGACACCGTGACGCTGGATAACTATTACGACGGCCAGCCCCTGCGCATTCCGCTGGACGTGCGCTTCTCCCCCGCCCAGAACGCCCAGCGCTATTTCAAGCGCTATCAGAAGGCCCGGGCCGCCGCCCGGCTGGCGGGCGAGCAGAAGGAAAAGACCCTGCGGGAACTGAGCGTGCTGGAGGAAGCTCTTGTTGATCTGGACAGCTGCGAAACGGAGGAGGACCTTGCCGATATCCGCCGGGTGCTGCGGGAGGAAGGGCTCATGAAGCCCACCGCCGCCGAGCGAAAAAAGCAGCCCAAGAGCCAGCGGAATTCCAGTCCCATGCGCTTTGCCGCGCCGGACGGCACGCCCATCTCCGTAGGCAAAAACGCCCTGCAAAACGAACGGCTGACCATGGGGGCCCACGGCGACGACGTATGGCTCCATGCCAAGGACATGCCCGGCTCCCACGTGATCATCCATACCGAGGGAAGGGAAGCCAGCGACGAAACGCTGCTGTGCGCCCTGAAGCTGGCCTCCTGGTACTCCAAGGGCAAGGGCGCAACCGTGCCCGTGGACGTGACCCTGCGCCGCTATGTCAAAAAGCCCTCCGGAACCCCTGCGGGCTTCGTCACCTTTACCCACCAGAAAAACTACATCATCACCGTGACCGAAGGAGAGATCCTGCAAATACAATCGATCAAATAACGAAAGGACGGTGCTTATGCGAACGGAGGATTTTCTGCGGGAGGCGGCGGCGCTGCCGGGGCTCAGCGGCAATGAGCAGGCCGTGGCGCGCTATATTGCGGACGCCTTCCGCCCCTTCTGCGACGAGGTGCGCATCGACAGCCTGAACAGCGTCATCGCCCATATCGAGGGCCGGGGACCCAAGGTGATGATCTGCGCCCATCTGGACGAGATCGGTCTGATGGTCTCCCGCATCGAGGAGGACGGAGCCCTGCGGATGCGCAACGTGGGCGGCGTGGACCCTCGCATCCTGCCCGGCATGCGGGTGACGGTGCATGGCAAGGAAACCCTGCCCGGCGTCATCGGGGCCAAGGCGCCCCATCTGCTGACGGAGGCCGAGCGCAAAAAGAACTATGACCGGGACGATTTGTTTATTGACCTGGGCATGAGCGCCGACCATGTGAAGGAATTGGTGCAGGTGGGCGATCTGGTGCAGCTGGAGGGCGGCTTTACCAAATTGCTCAACGGCCGCTGCGCGGGCAAAACCATGGATGACCGCAGCTGCGTGGCCATCATGCTGCGGGCGGCGGAGGCTCTCCAGCGCATGGACACCCGGGCGGATCTCTATTTTGTGGCCAGCTGCCAGGAGGAAGTGGGCGGCTACGGGGCCATGACGGCGGGCTATGGCGTCGCGCCGGATTTTGGCATCGTGCTGGACGTGACCCACGCCCGGACGCCGGGCGCGCCCGCCCTGGAGGTCTGCGATCTGGACAGCCCGGCGGCGGCCATGGGGCCCTATATCCACCCGCTGCTGCGGAAAAAGCTGGTGGAAGTGGCCAAAGAAATCAACGTGAAATTGCAGGATGAAGTGATGCCCCGGGACACCAGCACCGACACGGACGATCTGAACGCCGTGCGGGGCGGCGTTCCCTGCATCCTGCTGGAGCTGCCGGTCAAATACATGCATACCTCGGTGGAATTGCTGGACATGCACGCCCTGACGGAATGCGCCCGGCTGCTGGCCGCCTATCTGGCCGCCATTGAGGACAGTTGGAGGGATGAATTATGGATCTGAAAACCTTATGCGGCATCCACGCGCCCTCCGGCGACGAAAAGCGCCTGCGTCGGGCGATTCTGGAGGAAGCCCGCAAGCTGTGCGGCGAGGAAAACGTGCGCATTGACCGCATGGGCAACGTGCTGTGCCATAAAAAGGGCACGGAGGTGGGCCGGCCCCACGTGTGCGTATCCGCCCATATGGACGAGGTGGGCTTCATTATCCTCAGCGCCACCGACGACGGCCTGCTGCAATTCCGCCCCATCGGCAGCATCGATCCCCGGGTGGTGGTGAGCAAGCGCGTGCTGGTAGGGGAAGACCTGCTGCCCGGCGTCATCGGGGCCCTGGCCATCCATCTGCAAACCCGGGAGGACCGGGAACGGGTGCTGGGCTATGACAATCTGTACATCGACATTGGCGCCAAGGACAAGGACGAGGCCCTGGGCAAATGCCCGCCGGGCACCTACGCTTATTTCGACACACCCTATACGCCCTTCGGCGACGGCTTCGTATGCGCCAAAGCCCTGGATGACCGGGTGGGCTGCTACAACCTTTTGCAGTTGATGCAAAGCGGCTATCCCGGCGACGTGACCTTCTGCTTCGTCACCCAGGAGGAGGTGGGCCTGCGGGGCTCCATCGGCGCTGCCTTCACCGTGCGGCCCGACGTGTGCATCAATCTGGAGGGCACCGCGGCCAACGATTTGGGCGACGTGGAGAGGCGGGACGAGGTGTGCTGCGCGGGCCAAGGCGTGGCGGTGAGCTTCATGGACCGCAGCAGCGTCTATCAGAGAAAGCTGTTCAAAAAGCTGCTGGCCCTGGCGGACGCCGGAGATATCCCCCACCAAGTGAAGCGCGGCGTCACCGGCAGCAACGACGCGGCCAATTATCAGCGGGCCGCCGGTGGCGCTTTGGCCTGCACCCTGTCCGTGCCCTGCCGCTATATCCACAGCGGGGCTTCGGTATGCTGCCTGGACGACATCGACGCCCAGTATCGGCTGACCCGCGCGTTCCTGCTGAACGCCTGAGAAGGAGGAAATAACTTATGCTTCGGGATACACTCAAAACCCTGCTTTCCGCCTATGGCCCCAGCGGCAACGAGCACGCGGTGGCCGAGGCCGTCAAGGGCCTGATCGCCGCCCACGTGGACAGCATGCGGGTGGACGCGCTGGGCAACCTGATCGTGGAAAAATTCGGCACGGACGAGCATGGCAAGCGCATCATGTTCTCCGCCCACATGGACCACATCGGCTATGTGGTGACAAATATTGAAGAAAACGGCTTCCTGCGGGTCAACAACGTGGGCGGCATCAGCCTGAATCTGTCCACCGCCCGGCACGTGATCTTTGAAAACGGCGTGGAGGGCGTGCTGTATTGCGAGCCTGCCAAGGGCGAGGAAAAGGCCATGCGGCACCTGTTCATCGATATCGGCGCGGAGAGCAAGGAGGACGCCGAGCAGGTGGTGCAGCTGGGCGATATGGCGGTGTACGCGCCGGACTATATCGAATTGGGCGACCACCGGGTGGCCAGCCCCGCCATGGATGACCGCTGCTGCTGCGCCCTGCTGTGCGAACTGCTGATGTACCTGGACGAGCCCAGAAACACCGTGGTGGGCGTCTTTTCCAGCCAGGAGGAGGTGGGCGTGCGCGGAGCCAAGGTGGCGGCGTACAGCGTCAACCCCGATATCGGCGTGGGTCTGGACGTGACCGCCTGGGGCGATACCCCGGAGGTTAAGCTGCCCGCGGTGGAATTAGGAAAGGGCGCGGCGGTGAAATTCATTGACCGCAGCATGATCGCCTCCCCTGCCGTGCGCGACGCCCTGCTGAAAGCCGCCGAGGACGCGGGCGTGCCCGCCCAGCGCGAGGTGCTGCCCTTCGGCGGCCAGGACGGCAGCGCCATCCAGCATACCCGGGCTGGCGTGCCCGCGGGTTGCCTGTCCATCCCCTGCCGCTACGTCCATTCCCCCGTGGAGACCATCGACATGCGGGATATGGAAGGAGCCCTCAAGATTTTGCTCAAGTTTGTGGAGAATGCGTAAGTGATCATGGTAATGGTAAGATGAAGCAGTATTCTTCGCCTTGACAGTCTAACGAGGCCTGCGCTATAATCAAATCAAGGCACAGGAGGCGATTGCGATGGAAAACCAGGAATTAAAACTTATTTTGGACGCAATGAGTGACATGGAACAGCGGATCAACGATAAGTTCGTTGCCATGGAACAGCAGTTCAATAGCAAATTCGACGCTATAGACACAAAATTTGATTCCATAGACAAAAAATTTGATGCCATTGATAAAAGATTCGATTCCATAGACAAAAGATTCGATTCTATGGATAAAAGAATCGACTCCATGGAGAAGCGGGTCAATGACCGCTTTGACCGTATCGAATCCAAGCTGGACGCTACATTCGACCAGGTTTCCGCGCTCACTGAGTCCGTAACCGTGCTTCAATCCGACATGGCCGAAGCCAAGCGCGATATTCGCGCGATCCAAGAAGTGGTTACGCAGCACGACGAGGAAATCATTACGCTAAAGCGAGTCCGCTGAAGAAAATAATAGCCGCTCCGGGATGACCGGAGCGGTATTTGTTTTGGATGTATGATTATTTGATCACCGGATAGAACCCATGCGCTCTTGCAAATTCTTCCCCAAGGCTGCCCGCGCTGCATTCGATAAACAGATTGTCGCAGCCCTCAAAAGCATCGGGGGCGATATAGGTCAGGCTGTCGGGGAGGTTGATGTATTGGAGGTTTGAGCAGTTTGCAAAGGCAAACCGTTCTATTCTCGTTCCCCATTCTCCATCATCCTTATAAACTTCTATTGTATAAGATTCTGCACCATTAATGGGTTTCACAGAGAATGTCACCGGCTGTCCCTGTATCACTTGTTTGGATACTGTTATCTCAGGTTCTTCCATATCATCCCCTTGAGTAATACAGATTTCGACAGACTTTTCAAAAATCTCATGTGTAAATGATCTGCTTTTTCATAAAATCATCTCCATTTTTATCATATCACATTTCATTTTCCTGTTCAATCTACTTTTTCTTGACATTCCCACCCGAAAACAGTATAATGCTGACTTGTAATTGAACAAAAACGCCGAAGCAGCCAAGTATTCATGCCCTGCAGCGAGCCGGTGACAGTGCAAGACCGGCAACGCGTGAAGAAGCCCCTGCCGAGTTGATCGCCCGAAGCAGCAGTAAGGCGATCCGGTTCCCTGCCGTTATCAGGAAATGAGGTGGGCGCGCAAGCGCCAATTGAAGTGGTACCGCGAATCTGTGTCTGTTCGTCTTCAAAATGAGCAGGCACAGTTTTATATTGAAAAGGAGAAGAAAAATGAAGCAACTGTCCTCCAACGAGCTGCGCAGCATGTGGCTGCGGTTCTTCCAGGAAAAGAGCCACGCCGTGATCCCCTCCGCCTCCGTCATTCCCGAAAACGACCCCACTGTGCTCTTTACCACCGCGGGCATGCATCCCCTGGTGCCCTATCTGCTGGGCCAGAAGCATCCCCAGGGCACCCGCCTGACCGACGTGCAGAAGTGCATCCGCACCGGCGATATTGACGAGGTGGGCGACATGAGCCACCTGACCTTCTTTGAAATGCTGGGCAACTGGAGCCTGGGCGACTATTTCAAGAAGGAAATGATCCCCTGGAGCTGGGAATTTTTGACCAGTCCCGAATGGCTGGGCATTGACAAGGACAAGCTGGCCTTCACCGTGTTTGAGGGCGACGACGACTGCCCTCGGGACGAGGAAGCGGCCAATCTGTGGCGCAGCTGCGGCGTGAAGGACGACCATCTGTTCTATCTGCCCAAGGAGCACAACTGGTGGGGCCCCGCCGGCGTCACCGGCCCCTGCGGTCCCGATACCGAAATGTTCATCATTACCAAGGAGCCCTGCGGCCCCGACTGCTCCCCTGCCTGCCATTGCGGCGCGTATCTGGAGATCTGGAACGACGTCTTTATGCAGTACAACAAGCAGAAGGACGGCAGCTTTATTCCCCTGGAGCAGAAGAACGTGGACACCGGCATGGGCCTGGAGCGCACCATCTGCGTGCTGAACGGCAAAAAGAGCGTGTACGAAACTGACGTGTTCGCCCAGATCCTGGCCAAGATCGAGGAGCTGTGCGGCAAGAAATACAACCCCGACGACGAAAACACCAAGGCCTTCCGCATCGTGGCCGACCATATGCGCACCGCCACCTTCATCATCGGCGATCCCCGCGGCATCGGCCCCAGCAACGTGGGCCAGGGCTACATCCTGCGCCGCCTGATCCGCCGCGCCGTGCGCTACGGCATGGAGCTGGGTCTGGGCGAAGGCTTCACCGCCAAGGTGGCCCAGGTGATCATCGACCAGTACAAGGAAGTGTATCCCGAGCTGGAGCAGAACGCCGCCTTCGTCATCGAACAGCTGACGCTGGAGGAAGGCCGCTTTGCCCGCACCCTGAAGCAGGGCGAAAAGGAATTTGAAAAGGTGCTGTTCAACATCAACCGCACCCGCAGCGCCATGGACAAGATCATCGCCGACGACACCCTGGCCTCCGCCGAGGAAGCCGTCAAAGCTCACGTGCTGCGTCCCCAGCCCGACATGGTGGCCGCCATTGAGGCCGTGAAGGCCGGGGATCTGGAGGCCGTGAAGCGCGAGTGCGCCGCCATCCGGGAGCGCCAGAGCGTCATTGATGGCCGCAGCGCCTTCAAGCTCTACGACACCTATGGCTTCCCCATCGAAATCACCAAGGAGCTGGCCGCCGAGCACGGCCTGACCGTGGACGAGGAGGACTTCAAGAAGCGTTTCGAGCAGCATCAGGCCACCAGCCGCAGCGGCGCGGAGCAGATCTTCAAGGGCGGCCTGGCCGACCACAGCGAGCAGACCACCTGCCTGCACACCGCCACCCATCTGCTGCAGGCCGCCCTGCGCAAGGTGCTGGGCGACGAAGTGAAGCAGAAGGGCAGCAACATCACCGCCGAGCGTCTGCGCTTTGACTTCACCTTTGGCCGCAAGGTCACGCCCGAGGAGCTGAAAGAGGTGGAGCGCCTGGTGAACGAGGCCATCGAGGCCAACGTGCCCATCACCATGGAGGAAATGACCGTGCCCGAAGCCAAGGCCCAGGGCGCCATCGGCCTGTTTGAGAGCAAGTACGGCGAGATCGTGCGCGTGTACACCATGGGACAGTTCAGCAAAGAAATCTGCGGCGGCCCCCACGCCGACCGCACCGGCGATCTGGTGTCCTTCAAGATCCTGAAAGAAGAAGCCTCCTCCGCCGGCGTGCGCCGCATCAAGGCCACCATCGGACGGAAAGCGGAGTAATCGCATAAAAAGAGTGCCCTGCCGAATCAATCGGCAGGGCATTTTATATGGTCTGCTTCATACCTTGCGGCTTCGCTCATGCGGACATTGAAAGAAGCTTTCTTTTTTGCTTGGATATATAATTGGTACAAAACAAACAAGCAAACAAAAGAAAATCTACCTATTGATACTATTCCCTGATTAAAACAAGACATTGAAAAACAGAAATATGACGGGGTTCCGTTGAGGGCGCTGCCCTCAAGCTCCTGCTGGGGTGCATGTTGCACCCCAGACCCCGCCAATGGCGGATGTTGCGCAGCTTCGATAACAAGCAACTTCCCGCAATTTCTTGGATAACGCAGACCACCGCTTCCGGGCAGCCAGCTTCGCTGGCGTGCTGTGCGCAAAGCGCACAGCGAAAAACCGCTGGACAGACCAGAAAATGAATGCATTCATTTTCTAGCTGACCATCGGTTTTTCTAATGCCCGGAAGCACTCTTTTGCGCCATTAAAGTTTCAGGCGCAGATTGTTTGATATTGTTTTCAAGCCCGTTCGCCCGCTGAGGTCCAGGAGATGAAATCTCCTGGTGCGGGGTCTTAGGGGCCGCAGAGGCCCCTATCGTTCTCCTCTTGCCTATTTCTGTTTCTTGTGTAGCATTCTAATCAGGTATCAGTATGATATCATCCTGAGCTGCTCGCAGCGAAGTCGAAGGATCTAAAATCTTACAAATTCTATATCTTTTTTACCAGGATCAGCTCCATGGGCTGCTCATGGCCCGGGATATCGATAACAAAGCCGCCACAATCCCGATAACCGAGCTTCCTGTAAAAATGCTGGGCTTCCTCATCTGCCTGCGTGGAGGTCATGATCATATCATAGCCCAGATCGCGCATATCCGATTCCCAGCGCTGCATCAAGAAACGGCCATAGCCCTTACGCTGAAAATCCTTTGCAATAAAGAGCAGGGTACAAAATGGCGTATTGTCCCAGAACAGATTATAACGGAGCAAGCCGATCGGCTTTCCATTTTCAGAAAGCACATAACCCTGCTTTTGCCTGACCTTCTCCGCAAATTCCAGGATGGGCAAATGCTTATCAAGGGTGTACCAAAAGGGTTGATCGGACATTTGGACCGTTCGGATTTCCGGCATCGCTCACACCGCCTTGCAATAAATCATCACGTACCGCTCTCCCCTTTGGTACATATCGTTGTCCTCGGGGACGGGCACTGTGCACAGAAAGTCGCAACCCGCCAGCTGGCAGGTGCGAGAGGAGGCATGATTGGCGGGATCGCAGGTGATAAAGACATACCGCAAATCGTGTTTGGCGGCCAGCTGGAACAGCAGCTTACAGGCGTGGGCGGCATAATGATGGCCTCGATGGATATCATCGACGGCATAACCGATGTTGCCGCCAAAGAACAGGCTCATGGTGTGACCGATGCGCAGATCGCAGACGCCCACCGCCGTACCATCTTGCAGGCAGATATCGAATTTATAGGCTGGCACATATTTTTTGACGGGATCGGCGGGAGCGGCCTCCCGAAGGCGTAGCCAGATCACATCATCCCGCAGATCGTCGGTATTCAAAAAAGCAAACATCGGCCTTTCCCCTTTTGCAAAAAACCGCCGCTCATGAAGCGGCGGCGATTTTTTGGTTATAGCTCAGCGCTTGCGGCGCAGGAAGGCGGGCACGCCCAGATCGTCCTTTTCACTGCCCACGGGCTCGCTGGCGGCGGGTGCGGTGGTCACGGGCGCAACCTGCGCCACGGGCGGCTGATAAGCGGCGGGCGCGCTATACTGGGGCGCGGTAACCTGCTGCTGCGGCATGGCGGCGTAAGGCGGCACAAAGGCGTTGACGCGCTGCTGAGCCTGGGGCCGGGTGGCGCCGGGAGCGAAGGAATCGGCGTCATAGGTGTTGAGGGGCGCGGGGGCATCCTCGGTGATGGGCTCCGCGGCGGCACGATGCTCATAGGGATTGACGGCGGCGCTGGCGGTGCCATATACGCCGGTCACAGGCCGCGCGCCGGGGCGCTTGCCCTTGGGCTCCCGGGTGGGGAAGGGCGTCTTTTCAAAACCGGTGGCAATGACGGTGATGCGGACCTCGTCCTCCAGGCTTTCATCGATATTGGCGCCGAAGATGATGTTAGCTTCGCTGTCGGCGGCCTGCATGATCAGGCTGGCGGCCTCGTTGACATCCATGATGTTCATGTCCTTGCCGCCGGACACGTTGATCAGCACGGCGCGGGCGCCGTCGATCTTGGTCTCCAGCAACGGGCTGCTGATGGCCTCCTTGGCGGCGGACACCATGCCGTTTTCGCCGCTGCCGGTGCCGATGCCCATATGGGCCATGCCGCCGCTCTCCATGACAGTGCGCACGTCGGCAAAGTCCAGGTTGATGACGGCGGGCACGGCGATCAGATCGCTGATGCCCTGGATGCCCTGGCGCAGCACGTCGTCCGCCTTGCGGAAGGCTTCCAGCATGGTGGTACCCTTGCTGACCACCTGCAGCAAACGGTCATTGGGGATCACCACCAGGGTATCCACGGTCTGTTTCAGCTCGTTGATGCCCAGGTCGGCGTTCTTCATGCGCTGCTTGCCTTCAAACAGGAAGGGCTTGGTGACCACGGCGATGGTCAGGCAGCCCAGCTCCCGGGCCACCTCGGCCACGATGGGAGCCGCGCCGGTGCCGGTGCCGCCGCCCATACCGGCGGTGACGAACACCAGGTCGGAGCCCTTCAGGGCCGCCGCGATCTCCTCGCGGCTTTCCTCGGCGGCACGGCGTCCGATATCCGGCACCGCGCCCGCGCCCAGACCCTTGGTGAGCTTTTCACCGATCTGGATCTTGACGCCCGCTTTGGAAAGGCCCAAAGCCTGGCGATCCGTATTGACCGCAATGAATTCCACGCCGCGCAAACCGGCGTCCACCATGCGGTTCACCGCATTGTTGCCGCCGCCGCCGCAGCCGACCACGCGAATAGAAGCAAAGCTTTGTTCCTGTTCCATCTGGAGCTCCAACATAACGTCCCTCCCGGTAATGTTATTGAAAAACCCGGCGTCAGCCGCCGAAAAGATTGTTAAAGAATGCTTTGATGCCCCGATTGGCGTTGGCGTTGATCAGGGTATCGATGGTCACGTCCAGCACGCCCAGGGCGCTGGTGTAAATGGGGCTGGACATCTTGCCCGTCTTGCGGGGCAGCTCCCGCACGGGGCGATCCAGCACGCCGGAGAAGAATTCCCGCGCGCCGCGGTTGATGGTCAGGCCGCCGCCGGTCAGATAGGCCACGGACCAGCTGCCCAGGCGCACGCCGCTGGCCTTGATGGCGTCGCGCACGGCCTCGGCGATCTCCTCCACCCGGGGCTCCAGCACGTCGGACACTTCCTTGCGGGTAAAGGACTTGTTGACGCCGTCCCGATCGGGCACAGTGAAGGTCTCGTCCCCCGCCGCCGCACCGAATACATAGGACTTTTTGATGCTCTCGGCGGAATCCAGCGGGATATCCAGGCCATAGGCCACGTCCGCCGCGATGTTGCCGCCGCCCATGGGGATCACCTGATGGAAGATCAGAGCGTCGCCCTCGATGGCCATGACCTCGGTGTTGAGGTAGCCCACGTCCACCAGGATAGCGGTGCGGTCCCGCTCCTCATCGGAGACGAACAGCATGGCTTGTCCCACCGGCGCGGAGAAGAAGCTGTTGACGGCGATATTCATGGAGCGGAAGCGCTCGCTGATATCATCCAGGAAGAACTGATCCGCCACCACGAAGGACACCAGCGCGCGCAGGCTGCTGCCGCGCATGCCCATGGGCTCCAGGGTCTTTTTGCCCTCGTCCACCATAAACCAGGCGGGGCTGCGATGGATGATGACGCCGCGCACCTGGCCCAGCTCGTCCACCGCCTTGCGGAACAGATCCTCGATATTGCGCACGGTGACGTGGGGATCAGCCCCCTGGAGATCCAGCTTGGTCTCCACCGTGTAGACCCGGGAGAATTCGCCGGGGACGCCCACGCTGACCTCACGCACCCGCGTGCGGCCCTGCTGCTCCGCCTCGTGAACAGCATCGGCAATGGCCTGATTCAGCACCGCAGGATCATTCCATTGGCCGTCCGCGAAACCGGCATAGGCGGCAAATCCCGCGCCGATGATATCGCAGCGCTGACGTCCGCTGGTCTCGCCCACGAGGGCCACGATCTTACTGGTGCCAAAATCTATCGCCGTAACAGTGTTTTTCATGGCGTCCTTCATCCCCCAACCGTCTTACAGCTTTCGCTGCGATGAACGCATGAACATACGCCCAATGCGCCCATTTTCATTAGGATACTTTATTGTAACCTTTTTGTGATAATTTGGCAAGTGTTTCTTGCGCTTCGCAATAACTTTTTTACTTTTTTTCTCAAAAAAGGGGCCTGTTTTATTTCTGAACAGGCCGATAGGTGGCTTGGCCGGGCACCGTGGCCTCGATCATGCCGCCATATTCCTCTTCCCTGCGCAATTCCTGCACCACGGCGCGCACGGTGCCGATCTTGGCCCGCAGCTCCTCCGTGCTGCCGATGTTGGCGGTGTACCCATCCAGGGTCACCAGATATATGCTATCCAGGGAAGTCATGTTCAATTCGGAAATTTCCTCCAGGAAGCCCTGGATGGACAGTTCGTCATAGAGCGCCTCCAGGGCTTCCAGCTGGCTGTCGTTGTTGCAGATCACCTGGGCCCCCACGCGGATATCCCGCACGGACATGCCGGTGACGTTGACGCAGCCGTTATCCAATTGCATTTTGTTGCTGTTTGAGAGCACCATGCCGTCGGCGGACAGGATATACTGCACACCCATATTGAGGAGATTGAAGGTCTCCTGGCGCTCGTAGATATAGAGCGTGACCTTGTTGGGCCAATGCTTCTCCATGCCGTCAAAGCGCAGATAGCGGTCCCGCTCGATGTTCCTGGCGATCTTGCCCTCGTTCAGATTGAAATAGGTGCTGCGGGCGGTGATCCCCGCCTGGGCCGCCACCTGCTCCACGGTGTAATGGGTCAGGCCGGGCACCTCCACCTCCCGGATGCGCAGCCAATGGCCCCGGGCAAACAGCGCTGCCACCGTCAGCATCAGGATGACGGCCACCACGGTATAATAGCCCCGCCGGGAAGGCGGCTGGGCGGCATAATAGCTTTCCGTGGCCTTTTTTTCCTGTTTTTTCTCCTCCTGGGGAGGCTGCACATTGGGATTTTCCATTCTCTACTCCTATTCCGTCACGGAAATCCGGCGGATCTGCGCGCCCAGGCGCGTCAGCTCCGTTTCCATGCGTTCATAGCCCCTGTCGATGAGCTCCACGCCGGTGATCAGCGTTTCTTCCTTAGCGCAAAGGCCCGTCAGCACCAAAGCGGCTCCGCCCCGCAGGTCCCGGGCCTGGCAGGAGACGCCGTGCAGGCTCTCCACGCCCTCGATCAGGGCCGCCCGCCCGGCCACTCGGATGCGCGCGCCCATGCGGTTCAGGTCCGCCGCCAGGGCGAACCGATTCTCAAACACGTTTTCCACAATGACGCTGCTGCCCCGGGCCACCGCGGCCAGCGCCATCATGGGCGACTGCATATCCGTGGGAAAGCCGGGATGGGGCTGGGTTTGCAGGGTGTCAAAGGCTTGCAGGCGCCGGGGCGCTTTCAGGGAGAGGACGTTTTCCCCCTCCTCGATCTCACAGCCCATCTCCCGCAGCTTCTGCAATACGGCGGTCAGATGCCGGGGCTGTACATGATCCAGGGTGATTTCGCCGCCGGTGATGGCCGCAGCGCACAGATAGGTGCCCGCCGCGATGCGGTCCGGCATGGGCGCATAGACCGCGCCGTGCAATTCCCGTGTGCCCTCGATGGTCACGGTGGGCGAGCCCGCCCCCTGCACATGGCCGCCCATGGCGTTGATGTATGCTTGCAGATCCTCGATCTCCGGCTCCCGGGCGGCGTTGGTCACCGTGGTAACTCCCTTCGTCAGGGCCGCGGCCATGATGACGTTCTCCGTGGCTCCCACGGAAGGATAATCCAGGTGGACATCCGCCGCGTGCATCCGGCTGCCGTCGCAGCGCAGCACGCCGCCGGTCTCGCTGATCTCCACGCCCATGCGCTTGAGGCCGGACAGATGCAGGTCGATGGGCCGCAGACCGATTTCGCACCCGCCGGGATAGACCACCGTGGCGTGGCGCAGCCGGGCCAAAATCGGACCCAGCAAAAAGATGGAAGATCGCACCCGCTTGCTGAGCTTTTCCGGCATTTCTCCGGAGGAAAGCCCGCCCGACACCACCAGGCCGTCCGGCTCCCAGCGGGATTCGCAGCCCAGGGTTTGCAGGATGCTCCGCATGCTCTCCACGTCCGCGATCCGGGGGCATCCCACCAGGGTGGAAGGGCTGTCCGCCAGTATGGACGCGGCCAGTATGGGCAGCACGGCGTTCTTGGCCGCGCCCACCCGCAGGCTTCCCTTCAATCTTTCGCCGCCGCGCATTAAAAATCCTTCCATGCGCTCACCTCCGTTTTCCATGCTTTCATGCTATGCCGCATGGAAAAGAAGGTGCGGGACAAATCAAAGGGGCTGGTCGCAGGTGCGGCTGATGGACAGGAGCACGCCCACGGCGGCCATGGTGATCGACAGCGAAGTGCCGCCCGCGCTGAAAAAGGGCAGCGGCAGGCCGGTGGTGGGCAGGATGCCGATGACCACACCCATATTGATGAAGGCCTGCACGGTGATCATACTGGTGATGCCCGCCGCCAGCAGGCAGCCGAAGCGCTCCGGGCAGGTGAGAGCGATGCGCATGCCCGCAAAGAGGAAAGCGATGAACAGGAGGATCACCGCCGCGCAGCCCAGCAGGCCGAAATCCTCCCCCACGATGGCGAAGATGAAATCGCTCTCCGGATAAGGCAGGTAAGCGTATTTTTGCCGTCCACGACCCAATCCCATGCCGAACAGCCCCCCGGAACCGAAGGCGATGAGCGACTGGGCCAGTTGATAGCCCTCGTCGCTCATTTTGGCAAAGGGATCGGTGAAGGACAAAAGCCGCGCCCGGCGATAGGGAGCGCTCCAGGCGTAATACGCGCCCACGGCCAGTCCCCCGCCGCCCAGCAGCAGCATGTGCCGCCACTTGGCCCCCGCCAGCATGACCAGGATGACGCTGACGATCAGAATGCTGCCCGCCGTGGACAGATTGGGCTGCTCCAGGATCAGCAGAAAGGCCACCGCCGGGGCGGCCAGCACGGGCAGGATGCCGTCAAAGAAGCGCCGCACCCGCTTGCCCCGGGCCGCCAAAGCCAGGGATACGAAAAGCACCAGCGCGTATTTTGCAAACTCGCTGGGCTGAAAGGACAGGGGACCCAGGCGCAGCCAGCGGCGGGAGCCGTTGACATAGACGCCCACGCCGGGGATGATGACCAGGACCAGCAGCACGGCGCTGATCGCCAGCCCCGCCAGGGCCACCCGGTGCCGTCCCCAGAACCAATAAGGAATTCGGGATGTAAAAAGCATGGCCACAAAGCCTATGGCCATGCCAAACAGCTGCTTTTTGACTTCAGACAAAGCGTCTCCGCCATCCTGGGCGTTGTAGTAGGTGGCGCTGAAGAGCGTCACCAGCCCCATCATCAGCAGCAACGTGACGATCACAGGCAGGATCTTGTCCAC
The DNA here is from genome assembly GCA_902781945.1 of uncultured Eubacteriales bacterium. Taxonomy (GTDB): domain Bacteria; phylum Bacillota; class Clostridia; order Christensenellales; family Aristaeellaceae; genus SFMI01. The sequence goes on from CACZLE010000002.1 coordinate 31,019, forward strand.
CGGCCTGCGCTTTCTCTTTGGCAGGATAACGGGATTCGTCATGCCTGCTTTCCTTTCGGGAAAAAGAGAATGGGATCAGAGGGAATTGACCAGCTCCTTGAACACCCGGCCGCGCTGCTCGTAATCAGTAAACTGATCAAAAGACGCGCAGGCCGGGGAAAGGAGCACATTGCCGCCCGGCACAGCCAGGGACCGGCAAAGTTTGACCATTTCAGGATACGTATCCGCGTGCGAGATGGCGGTGTATCCCGCGTCCGACAGGGCCTTTTCGATTTGAGACGCCGTGGCCCCGCACAGTACCACCCGTGCGATCTGACCGCTCTTTACGATTTCCTGTGCCAACGCGTCAAAGGGCACATGCTTGTCAGACCCGCCCAGGATCAGCACAGTCGGCGCGCGCATGGTCTGAACGGCTTTGATGGTGGAATCCACGTTGGTTCCTTTGGAATCGTTGTACCATTTTACGCCGTCCAATTCGCGCACGAATTCGATGCGGTGCTCCACACCCTTGAAGGTGCGCAGCACGTGGCGGATCACCGCGGCCGGTACGCCGGAGGCCGCCGCCATCATGGCTGCTGCCAGCGCGTTCTCGGTGTTGTGCGGGCCGGGGATGTATACCTCGTCCACCCCGCATACCGGCCTTTCCTCGCCTTTCCAGCGGATGATGATCCTGCCGTCCTTCACAAAGGCTCCCGAATCCACTGTTTGCGTGCGGCTGAACCAGGCGACCCGGGCCGTCAGGCCTCTCGCCATGGCCCGGCAAGCCGGGTCATCAAAGTTCAGCACAGCCGTGTCGGCACTGGTCTGACGGTCAAATATATGCCGCTTGACGGCGGTATAATTCTCCATCGTGTAGTGCCGGTTCAGGTGATCTTCCGTAACGTTCAGGACGGCGGCGACCCGCGGGTGGAAGGTATCGGTGGTTTCCAACTGGAAGGAGGAAACCTCCGCCACCAGCATGTCCTCCGGCTTGCTCTCCATGGCGGCGGCTGACAACGGATAACCAATATTGCCAGCCACGTAGGCGATCCTGCCCGCCGCGCGGTAGATCTCACCCAAAAGGGATACGGTAGTGGTTTTGCCGTTGGTCCCGGTCAGGGCCACCAGGGTACCATTGGCTAATTGTGAGGCTACTTCAAGTTCGCCGGTCACGGGGATTTTCTTCTCCCGCGCGGCCAGCACGATGGGGGAATCGATGGGGACGCCGGGGCTGATCAGCAGTACGTCGCAGCGGTCCAGCAGTCCCATGGGATCCTCCGCCAGATGCCATTCGCAGGGCAGGGAATGGAGAACTTTCACGCTCTCCCCCAGCTGCTCCTCGGTTTTGCGGTCACCCAGCAGCGGAACAGCGCCGAATTTGCACAGGAGCTGCGCCACGGCCACGCCGCTGCGGGCCATGCCCAGCACCAGGACGCGTTTGCCTTGCCAATATGAACGATCCAACGGAATCACCCCCAATCGGTAGATGTCGGTATTTCTTTAAGGCAGCTTGATCCAGGCGTGCATGGACAGGATGGCGACGACGGACAGGATGGCTGTCACAATCGCGTACATGCGCACGATGGCGTTTTCCGTCATGCCGCACATTTCAAAATGGTGATGGATGGGCGACATTTTGAAGATGCGCTTGCCGTGGGTCAATTTAAAGTAGGTGCGCTGCATGATCACGGATACCGAGCTGAATACGCAGGTGAAGCAGATCAGCAGCAGAAGAAATTCGATCTTGAGGACGACGGCGATGCCCACCATCACCGCGCCGATGAACATACTGCCCGTATCGCCCATGAAGATCTGGGCCGGGTAGTGGTTGAACCGCAGGAAGCCGATGGCCGCGCCCGCCAGGGCGAAGGCCAGGATGCCGCACAGGGCTGTGTTCATGCTCTCCCGCATCAGGTAAGCCAGAATGCCGAAGGCGATCATGCCCACCACGGTGACGGAGGACAAGAGGCCGTCCAGGCCGTCCTGCAAATTGGAGCTGTTGGTCATGAACAGCACCGTCAGGGTGATCAGGGGAATGTAGAAGATGCCCAGATCCCAGGTTTTTCCGGTGAAGGGAATGATGACGTCGCTGCCGATATAGAAGTAGGCCCACACGGCGAAGATCAAGCCGATGCCCACCTGCCGCACGATCTTCTGCTTGGGTTTCAGGCCCTCGTGATCCTTTTTGACATCTTTGATGTAGTCGTCCGAGAAGCCCACCAGCAGCATGCAGGCGATAATCAGGAACAGCATGGCCCACAGGGGATTGGAAAGGCTCCAGAAGGCTCCCGCCTCCGCCCGATACCAGGCGATGAACAGGGCCGCGGCGCATACCGCCGTGACGGGACCCATGACGATGCCGCCCATGTTGGGGGTGCCCTTCTTGTTCAGATGGCTTTGAGGGCCCAGTTCATACATGGTTTGGCCGAATTTCAAAGCCTTGAGCTTCATGATGCACTTGGGCATCAGCGCCAGCATCATGGCGGCAGCCAGCGCCGCCGCTGCGATCATGTACAACAGCATGGGGAAACAAATCTCCTTCGGTTACTTGGCGGGCTTGTCCTGCCGGATCTCTTCCAGCAGCTCCCGCACCACCACTTTTTCATCAAAAGGACGCTTGACGCCCCGGATCTCCTGATAGGTTTCATGGCCCTTGCCGGCCAGAACCACCATATCCCCTTCCCGGGCCATCAGCAAAGCGTGACGGATGGCTTCTCTGCGATTTTCTATCACAGTATATTGGCCATCGGTGTGCCGGATTCCTTCTTCGATGGAGGCCAAAATATCGTAGGGGTCCTCGTTGCGGGGATTGTCGCTGGTCAGGATGCAAAAATCCGCCAGCCGTCCGCCGATCTCGCCCATCATGGGGCGCTTGCCGTGATCCCGGTCTCCGCCGCAGCCGAACAGGGCGATGACCCGGCCCCGGGTGAAATCCCGCACGGCGGTGAGGATATTTTCCAGCGCCTCGGGCGAATGGGAATAATCCAGCAGCACCTTGTAGGGGGTCTGGATATCCAGCATTTCGGCGCGGCCCGGCACGGCGCGGACGCTCTCCAGCCCCTGCACGATCTGGTCCAGGCCGATATCCAGGGACAGCGCGGCAGCCGCGGCGGTCAGGGCGTTGTAGACGTTGAAAATGCCGGTCAATTGCAGGCGGACCATCCGCTCCTCGCCGCCTTTGCACAGGCGGAAGGTGACGCCGCTTTCGCTGATCTCGATATCCCGGGCGTACAGATCGGCGTTGGTGCAGATGCCAAACCGCAGATAAGGGATCTGAATATCCCGCAGGATTTTGGCCGTGGTGTCGTCGTCCACATTCAGCGCGGCCCGCTTGACGTAGCCCTGGGTGAAGAACGCCTTTTTCGCCTCGAAATAGCGCTCCATGGTTTCAAAGTAATCCAGATGATCCTGGGAGAGATTGGTGTAGCAGCCCACGTCGTAGACGATGCCGTCCACCCGATGCATGGTGATGGCATGGGCCGAAACCTCCATGACCACAGCCTGCACCTGCTCGTCCGCCATCTGGCGCAATAAGCCTTGCAGATGATGGGCTTCCGGGGTGGTCATATCCCCATGGAGGAAGGTGCTGCCGATCATGTTGCCGGTGGTGCCGATGAGGCCCACCTTCATGCCCGCCGCCTCCAGGATGGCCTTGATGAGGTAGCTGGAGGTGGTCTTGCCCTTGGTGCCGGTGAGTCCCACCATCTTCATCTGCCGGGCGGGATGGCCGTAGAGCTCCGCGCTCATGGGGCCGAAGGCCGCCCGGACGTTCTTGACCAGAATCTGCGGGATATCAAGGGGCAGCAGACGTTCCACCACCAGGGCGGAAGCGCCGTTTTTCACCGCCTGCTCCGCAAAATCATGGGCGTCAAACCGCGCGCCGGAAATACAGAAGAAAAGGCCGTCCTGCATCTTTTCCCGGCTGTCCATAAAAGGCCGGAGCACCTGGGCGTCTCCCTGGACCTTAATGACTTGCGCCGCGCAGCTGCGCGCCAGATCGGATAATTTCATGCGAAACTCCTTTTTAAAACCACTTTTCAGGGCAATACGAAGGTCACGGTGACCTCGCTTCCCTGGACCGCGTAAGCGCCGCCCGCAGGGCTTTGCTTCGCGGCGATGCCGGTGCCCTCCAGCTTCATTTCCAATCCCCGAGCCCGCAGGGCCCGGCTGGCCTCCACCACGCTCATGCCGCGCACGTCGGGCACGGCGGTCATGATCTCCGGCGTAATGGCCTGCTGAGGCGCTGTGTAAAGCATCACCTGGGAGCCTGCGGCCAGCAGCGTGCCCGCCGGGGGCATTTGCGCCGTGACGGTATCGCTGACTCCGTCCGTTTCCCATTTAAGGGGCGCGGCCCGCAGTTTCCGGGCTGCTTCCTCCAGGGAAAGGCCCGTCAGCTCCGGCGTTTCCACCATCTTCTGTTCCGCGGCCCCGGCCTTTTGATACCCCAGATATTGCAGGGTATCCTGGATGATCTGCCGGGCGAAGGGCGCGGCTGTGGTGCCGCCGTAATCGATGGGCACGTCCGCCGCGTCCACCGTGACCAGCACGGCGAACCGGGGATTATCCGCCGGAGCGAACCCGATAAAAGAACCGATATGCACGGTGCTGGACACCTTGCCATCGATATACACCTGGGCGGTGCCGGTCTTGCCGCCCACCCGATAGCCTTCGATGTAGGCGTTATGGCCACCCCCGTCCCGCACCACCTGCTCCAGCAGGTCCCGCATGACGGCGCTGGTCTCGGGCTTGATGGGATTGGATACCACCCGGGCGGCGGTCTTTTGGATCGCCTGGCCGTTTTCATCCAGCACGGCGGAGACGATGTAGGGCTTCATGAGCCGCCCGCCGTTGACCACGGCGGAAAAGGCGGTGATCATCTGGATGGGCGTTACGGCCACGCTCTGGCCAAAGCCGATGCGGGCCAGATCCACATTTTTGACGTAGCGGCTGTTGATCAATATCCCCGCGCCCTCTCCCGGCAGGTCGATGCCCGTGGGCACCCCCAAGCCGAAGGCGCGCAGATACTGGTAAAAGCGTTCGGCGCCCAGCCGCAGGGCCAATTGCACAAAAACCGGATTGCAGCTGTTTTGCAGCCCCTGGGCCAGGGTTTCATGGCCATGGCTGTTTTTCCAGCAGCGGATGGTATCGCCATCCACCTTGATGGAACCGGAACAGTTGAAGGTATCCTCCACCGCGGCCACCCCCGCGTCCAAAGCGGCGGCGCAGGTGAGGCTTTTGAAGGTGGAGCCCGGCTCGTAGGCGTCGCCCACGGCGGTGATGCGCATGAGCCTGGTCAGGGTTGCAACGTCGTTCCTGGGCGGATCGTTGGGGTCGTAATCCGGCTTCATGCACATGGCCAGGATGGCCCCGGTATTGACGTCCATAACGATGGCGGTGACCGCCCGGGCGTTGTTGACGGCGATGCATTCCCGCATGGCCCGCTCGGTAAAGGCCTGGATGCTGCTGTCCACGGTCAGCTGCACCGTGTGCCCGGTCTGGGGCGCAATATAGGTGGTCTGTCCCTCCGGCATAAACCGGGATTTGCGGTCCACCTCGGTGAGCAGCAGGCCTTCCGACCCTTCCAGCACGGTGTTATACAGCTGCTCCAGCCCCGACTGTCCCACGGAATCCACGTTGGTCAACCCCAGCACCTGGCTGAGAAAGGAGCCGTTGATGTAGACCCGGCGGGCGTCCTCGGAAAAGCTGACGCCCCGCAAAAGCCTTGCCATGCCGTCGTCCTGGGCCATCACGGCCCGCAGTCGGTCCACCGCATCCCGGGAGACCTGGCGCTTGATCTGCACGGAGGCATAGGCCTTGTTTTGCACCTTTTTGATCAGCTGCTCCCGATCCACGGACAGAAGGAACGAAACAGCGTCCGCGAAGGCCGCGTCATCCTCCACCTTTCGGGGATCCACGGAGACGATATAGGCCGTTGTGCTCAGCGCCAGGGGCGAGCCGCCCGCGTCCACGATGCTGCCCCGCTGAGCAGCCACCTTGCCCTCCCGCGTCCATTGCCGGACGCCGCGGGCGGTGAGGGCTTCACTTTGTACGGTGGTCAGGCTGACGATCCGCGCCGTTACTACGCCGAACAGCGCCACCAGCACGATCATCAGCTTCCAGATCCTCTGCCGTATCAGGATTTCTGCGCGCATACCTTTCCTCCCTCATGGCATGCGCCCGTTCCACGACTATTCCATCGAAGCCCGGACATTGCCGGCGGAGAGGGAGAAATCCGCCTGGGCAGGCCGGGTGTCGGGCGCATAAATCTCTGTGGGTACCACGCCCTCGCTGTTGATCATTCCCAGGCGGGACGCCTGGTAGCGCAGGCTGTTGGGTTCCTGCGCCTTGGCCAACTGCTCCTTCAGTACGATCATTTCCTTTTCCATGGCCTGCATTTCCGCATAGATGGCCTGGCCTTCCTTATAAAGGCTGGCCCGCCTGGCCGCGGTGTTCAGGTAGATCATGGACAATACGAAAAGCGCCGCGGCAGCCAGGATCACCACGGTTTTAAAGGAGATGCGGAAAGGCTCCCGGGCGATATCGCCGGAGGCCAGATAGGAGGGGCGTCCGTCGCAGTCCGCGCAGACATCGGCAGCGGGCACGTACACATGGCTTTGCACGGCCATGCGCTCATAGGGGCGCTCCTGGCGTCCCGCCGCTACATAGGGCATGTTCGGATTCCTGGCCAGCGACATCCCATTGTATCCTCCTTATCCGTATTTTTAGAACCTGCGATCAGAGGCCCTTGGCCGCGATGGCTGCCTCGAAGGCCAGGACGTCCGGGATCTCCAGGGAGAATTCCTCTTCTTCCTTCTCGGCGTCCTCCAGGCGCATGACGCGGATATGGCTTCCCACGCCGCTGACCTCCACCTCTTTGGCGTCGGTCAGGAAGCGGCTGCGCAGCTTTTGGGGCAGCAGCACGCGGCCCTGGGCGTCGCACTCGCAGTCCTCATAGGTATATTTGGAAAAAAGGTTGATCACGCGCTCCATGCGCATGTCCTTTTCCAGCAGTTCCAGCAGCGTGCAGTAGTACAGCTCCCAGCCCTGGGTGGAATACAGGGCGATGGCCTTGAAATCAGGGGTCAGGCAGATATTGAACTTTTCCCCCAGGGCAGGCCGGAAGGACGCGGGCACGATCATGCGGCCCTTGGCGTCCAGACCGTGGACATAGGCTCCGCGGAAGCCGCGGCGCAGCTGAGGCCGATGCTTTTCCAGCAGCGCGGACTCCGCCTGGGGCAACGCGTCATTGCGCATTTCGTCCACACTGCTCGCCTCCTATCCACCACAAAATTACACTTTCTGGGATCTGGCACCCATTATACCCCACTTTTTTTCAGATTGGCAAGGGGCATTTATTTTCTTTGGGCAAAAAAGTCGTTACAATTTTGAAATATTTGTTCTTATTTGAGAATACATGTTCGCATTTTCGCCTTATTTTATTCATGAAAAACGCGTTTATTGTTGCTTAGCGCACATAAATTTATATATACATCACATAGTTTTATATAATTTATTATGCTATTTTCATAAAATTTTGTGTCATAAAAACTTAATTTTTCTTTGGCATCTATACAAAAATTTGCAAGATTTCTTTGGCGCCTCCCGCGGCGGGCGGCGTTTCCCCTTTCCGCCACTTTGGATTTCGCAAAAACCACGAGCAACAAAAAAAGCGGCTTCAAAAGCCGCTTGATAACCACTTATTTTCAATTGTGCGATGATTTTCAGGCCTCGTTCCCCACCCAGTCTGGCAATTGATACAATTGGAAGTCCAGGCCGTCGCAGGAAACGAAATGATAGCGCACGCCCTCCACCGTTCCGGAGAACGCGCCGCGGATGGACGCGCCGTGCAGATGGCCGTATACCACGTCCCCCACGCCGTATTCCCGCATCAGTTCAGACACCGGCGTCGGGGTTCCGCCCTCTCCCAGGGGTGGAAAGTGGGTGAGCGCCACCAATCGTCCCTCCGGGCTCAGCCGCCGGGCCTGATCCAGGGACAGGCGCAGGCGCGCCACCTCCCGGGCATAGAGCCTGGCGTCCTCGCCCTCGGCGTTCTGCTGGGGATTGGTCCAGCCCCTGCTGCCGCAGAAGGTGACGCTGTCCAGCGTCAGGGCGTCGTTTTGCAGGGCGTACATGCCCTCCGGCAGGGCATCCCGCACCCGGGTAATGGCTCCCCACCAATAGTCATGGTTGCCCCGCAGCAGGATCTTGCGCCCGGGCAATTCGCCAATGGATCGCAGATCCGGCAGCGCGTCCCGCAGCTGCATGGCCCAGCTGATATCCCCCGGGATCAGCACCACGTCATCCTCCGCAACCCGGGACAGCCAATCCGCGCGGATCTTTTCCCAATGTCCGTCCCAATGGGGGCCGAACACGTTCATGGGCTTGTCGTCCCCGCCGGGCAGATGCAGATCTCCGATGGCAAAGATCCTCATTTGCGGCGCTTGGGCTGGGTGCCCATGCCGTCGTCCAGATCGTCGTCGTCGGGGTCGTCGTCGTCCTCTTCCTCTTCGCCCAGGGCCTCCAGGGACATGGGACCGTCCTGATCGGCGTCTGTCTCGGGGATGATCTCGTCCATGCCGCTGATGGGATCGATGCTCATGGCGGCGTCCTCGGTCACCACGATGCCTTCCTCATCCTCCTGGTTGTTCTCCACGCCGTTCATTTCCTTCATGCAGAACAGGCACACGTCCTTGCCGGGCATGGCGGGATGCTCGCCGCACATGGTGCACATTTCGATTTCGTCCCGCACGGGCTCGCCCTTCATCTCCAGGCGGCAGATCTTGCAATACTGTTCCCCGTCGGTGATGTAATTGAGCTCACAGCGGGGGCATTTGGTCAGGGTCATCTTATTTATCCTCCAGTTTAACTGCCATATATTCTCTTGGCAGGAGTTTGGCAAAGCAAATTGACAGCCGCGGCCTGACGCGTTACAGTGATATGGCGATATCGCAGCACACCCGTAACACCAAGGAGGTACATATGCAAACCATCAAGAAAAACATGGGACGGCTCGCATGCGCCCTGGCGATTGCCTTTATTGCGGTCTCGGCCTCGGCGGATGGAGCACCCACGTCCCAATTCGGATTCAAGGGCTGGCCATACCGAAACAGCGCCCCATGCGCGGCGGCGACCCGCCGTCCATCGGCGACTCCTCAGCCCACGCAGACGCCCAAGGTCACTTCCGCTCCGTCAACAACCTTTAACGTTGGGGATTATACTACGCTTTCGGTTTCCGCGCAAGAGTATTCTGCATGGAATTTGATAAATGAGGACAGAAAAGCCAACGGACTGGATGAACTGCCCCTGGACGAGACCCTGTGCGCCCTGGCGCGGATCAAGGCCTGCGACATGAAGGAGAACAAGTATTTCGCCCACCAATCCCCCACCTTCGGAAAAGCCGCCGATATGCTCAGGCGCTTTGGCTATTCCTTCCGTTCTGTGGGCGAGAACATCGCCCATCACGCCACGGTGCTCAAATCCGAGGCGGCCTTCATGAGCAGCACGGGCCACAGAGCCAATATCTTAGGCAGCCAGTGGAGCAAAGTGGGCGTGGGCGTCTGCCTGGACGACAGCGGATACGTGTATCTGGTACAGCTGTTCGTTCGCTAAGAAAGCCTTCTGATCTGCGCGTAAGCAGCCCGCCTCAGCGCCGTATGCACGGCCGGGGCAGGCTGCTCTTTTTGCTCTATGGATATTGTTTCCCTATCGTCGCTCCGGGCCAGCTGACGCAGGGCCGCGCCGCCGCTGAGCGTGCGAACGCGGGCAGGCAGCATGGCCGCCTCGCTCCACGTCATGGCCGGTTTTCTGCACTCTGAAAGCCGCATGGCACTCCCTCCTTTCGGATGGTTCATGCTATGCGGCTTATTTCTCAGCCGTTCTGCGCTTTCCGCAGGAAGTCCGCCATCTCCCGGCCAATATGCTCCATTTCCTTGGAGATCGTGCACACGTGGGGCACGTCCTCCAGCCAGACCATGCGCTTGATCGGAGAGGCCGCGCCCTGCTGGATGATATCGGCGCTGTCGGCGCTGATGGTCTCGTCCGCATGGCTCTGCACGCTGAGCAGCGGGCAGGTGATGCTGTACAGGTTCTTGCGGGCCTGCTTCATCAAATGATTCAAGTCAGCGACCCGGGCCGTGGGCATGCCCGCGTAGCCGATATTGTATTCCGGCATCAGGCGGGTCTTTTCGTTCACCGCGCCGTTTTTCCACATCATTTCAGGCATGAACAGGGCGGCGATGGGAGCCGCCCAGGTGAATTTCTGCTGGGTTTTCATGGGGGCGGAAATGGACACGCAGGCCGTAACGTCGGTCTGCTCCGCGGCGATCAGGGACAGGCATCCGCCCATGGACAGGCCCGCAACGGAGACATACTTATATTTTTCCTTCAATTCCCGCACCGCGGTCATCTCGGCGTCCAGCCACTGCTGCCAGGAAGCGGAGCGCATATCCCGGAGGCTGGTGCCATGGCCCGGCAGCAGGATGCCCCGCACGGTGAAGCCCTGGGCGTGAAGATAATCTCCCAGGGGCCGCATATGGGCGGTGGAGCCCGTGAAGCCGTGGGTCAGCAGCACCGCGTGTTCGTCCCCCGGCAGGAAAAAGGGCTTGACGTTTTCATGCATATATTCCATGGTGGTCACCTCTCACACAGTATATGAAAAGGCCATCCCCCGAAGAAGATGGCCTTGCGCGCGCAGGACATTATTTATCGTCGGAATCCTCTTCGCCGTCGGTGGGGAAGAGCGGCTTGCCGCAGTTGGGGCACAGATTGTCCTCTTCAAAATCGAAGCCGTCGATCTCGAAGGTCACTTCGTTGCCGCAATGGGGGCAGGTGTAGACGACCATCTGATCGTCTTCATCCTCGTCCTCCTCCTCGTCCTCGTCTTCCTCATCCTCGTCGTCATCGTAATCGTCGTCGTCGAACAGGTATTCTTCCATGTCGGCCAGGTCGTCGTCGATGCTCTCGACATACTCGTCCAGCTCGTCATGATCCGCCCGCAGGGCAGTGATCTCCTCCGCCATGCTTTCCAGCGCGTCCAGCATCTTGAGGAGCAGCTTGCCCTCGTTGGTTCCGTCGCTGAGCTTCATGCCTTCGGCCAGGCCCTTCAGGTAAGCTACGCGATCCGTGATATTGCTCATAGAATTCTCCTTATATTACGCTCTGGACAGATATTCGCCGGAGCGAGTGTCGATCTTGATCTTATCGCCGATGTTGATGAACAGGGGCACCTGCAGCTCGTAGCCGGTTTCCACGGTGGCGGGCTTGAAGTTGTTGGTGGCGGTGTCGCCCTTGAAGCCGGGCTCGGTCTTGGTGATCTCCAGCTCCACAAAATTGGGGGCTTCCACGGAGAAGGCGTTGCCCTTGAAGTAGCGAATGATGACGTTGGTGTTTTCCTTCACGAACTGGATGGCGTCCTCCACCTGGCTGTGGTTGAGGGGAGTCTGCTCATAGGTCTCGGGGTCCATGAAGTAGTAGAGTTCGCCGTCGTTGTAGAGGTACTCCATCTCCTTGGTCTCGATGATGGCCTTGGGCATCTTGTCGGTGGGGTTGAAGGAGCGCTCCACCACGGCGCCGGTCATGATGTTCTTGATCTTGGTGCGCACGAAAGCGGCGCCCTTGCCGGGCTTAACATGCTGGAAGTCTACGATGGTCCATACGCCGCCATCCCATTCCACGGTAATGCCTTTTTTGAAATCGCCAGCAGTGATCATTGGTTCATTCCTCCATTTTTGAATTTAGATGTTTATGTTGCAAAAGGGCGCGGCATTACAGAATGCGCAGCTCCTTGGATGCACCGCACAGGGCGCGCACGCCGGTCTCGGTGACGGCGCAGGTGTTTTCGATGCGGACGCCGCCCAGGCCGGGCACATAGATGCCGGGCTCCACGGTGACGATATTGCCGGGGGTCAGGATCTGATCGGACCGGCTGGAAACGCGGGGCTCCTCATGGATGTCGATACCCACGCCATGGCCGGTGCTGTGGCCGAAGCATTCGCCGTAGCCGGCCTCGGTGATGATATCCCGGGCGATCTTATCGATCTGCGCCGTGGGCACGCCGGGCGCGATGGCCGCCTGGGCCGTCTCCTGGGCGCGCAGCACGATATCATAGATCTTGCGCATCTTGTCGCTGGGCTGGCCCACCGCCACGGTGCGGGTCATATCGGCGTCGTAGCCGTCCTTGCGGGCGCCGAAATCGATGGTGACCATGTCTCCTTCCTCGATCTCCCGATCGCTGGGCACCGCATGGGGCAGGGAACCGTTTTCGCCGGATGCCACGATGGTGTTAAAGGCCAGGCCGTCGGCCCCCAATTGCAGCATCTTGTAATCCAGGGCCAGCTGCACCTCGCGCTCGGTACGCCCGGGGGCGATGAAGCCGCAGATATACTCGAAGGCCTGACAGGTAATATCGCAAGCGTGCTCGATGCAGCTGCGCTCGTCGTCATCCTTGACCTCGCGCAGCTTTTCCACCTTGAAATCCAGAGGCGAGAAGCGGATGCCGGGCATGACCTTTTCGATCTCCCGCATGCCGCGGACGGTGATGATATTATCCTCCACGGCCAGATCGCGGATGCCCGCATTCTCCAGCAGCTCATGGGCCACAGCCGCATGGCTGACACCGGATCGGATCGCATGGATCTCAAAGCCGGGACACTGCTTCTGCGCCGCCTCCACATAGCGGAAATCGGTGATCACGGCGCTCAGCCCCGGGGCCAACAGCAGCAGCCCCTCCCCCGTGTACCCGCTGAGATAAAAGATGTTGGACGGATTATGGATCAGCACGCCGGTTTTTTCCGGCAGGCCGGACAATAGCTTGTCAGTGCGTTTCATGCGTTTCCCCCAATGGTAAGAGAAAATAGAAGGACCGGTTGATATTTTAACACAAATTGAAGATAAAATAAAGAGGCTTTCATCCAATAAACTGAATTTCTCATAATTTTCCAATGTATTTTAATTAGGAGGTAATTCATTTCTCTATCAGCCTATTATTCTACTTTACTACTCGCTTCATCCCGATTAATGAGTTGAATGATCTCCTTTGCCTTTTCATCCCAGGAATTTTGATTAGCGACCTGAATTAAACGATCTTTGTACTCTGCTGCATTAGGGCCAGTAATTTCACGAATCAAATCATCTATAATCTGAATATATTCCTCGGAATTATGAGAAATCTTCACATCGGGATATTTAAGGCACTCACGCATTGCAGTTGTAACTACCGGTTTTCCCATCGCCATATACTCAAACAATTTAATCGGAGAAGTCGACTCCGTAATATCATTGAGCAGAAATGGAATCGTGGCTATAGTAAAATTATTAGCAATATTCGGCAAAATCTTGTAATCTATTGTACCAGTAAAAATAATATTCTTTAATTTGCTTAGTTTTGTTACAGCCGCGTTTGTTTTTTCCAAATCCCCATATTGCGGCCCTATCAGAACGAAATTGTAGTTGGGGCGTTTTTTAGCCGCTTCATATATTAAATCGTAATCAAACCACACAGCAATTGCACCAAAGTATCCAACAATAGGTTTTTTCTCTTTTAGCACCCCTCTCAAGTTCTCAGGAACCAGATTCCAGTTAACAGGCTGTTGAAAATGTTTTACATCTACTCCATTGCCTGAACATAGTGTATTTTTACTGCTACGCACCTTCAATACATCCTGATACAGTTTATCCGCTGTGGCAACCACATATATGTTTTCATTCTTTAGACAGGCAAAATGCCGGTCCAAGGATGACTTAGGTATCTCACTACCCCATATTTCTTCAGATATTTCATCAACATATTCATATAACACATTATAGTCATACCTATTCCACTGATTCAACCACGATAGATCATAATGATGTCCAGTTGAATACAAATCCAAAATAATGCGCTTACCGCAATCTTTAGCATTCTCAAAAATATCTTTCAACATATCTTGAGGTGCAAGTATAAGATTTTCTTCCAGCATAACTGGACTTTTTACATTATCATATGTATTTCCAGTCAAGTAAATAAACAACTCTCCAGCATGTGCAAATCCCATCGCAATTTGCTGTGGTCTTTGAAACAGAGGAATATTCCAATCAACTAAAACTGGCATTACATAGACATTTTTTCCCCTATGTTGCGAAATAACTTCTCGAATTAGTATGTTTTTATATTTTGTCACATCCATTTCTTGTACTTGCAAATATAATTTTTTAAGATAATTGTACTTTGTTGGATGTACCCTATCATGAAGTAACCAATTAACACCGTTTTTCCGATCTTCTGCATTACCTAACAGCAGATATTTCATTTCAACAAAAAAATGTGCAGCTTTAAATGCTTTAGATCTGCTAGTCTTTTCAATCTCTGCAAGCAATTTTGTTTTATATTGTGCAAAAAGTGATTCTTTTTCCTTCATCTCCTCGCGGCATTCTTGCAGATCTAAAGCCACCCGCTTTCCATATTCCACTTGAGCTCTGTATTGTGTCCTGACATCTAAAATCTCTTCTTGATATTTTCGATGTTCTTCCGCGGCTTGTTTTCGTTCATCTTCCATTTGCGCTTCATAATTTGCTATCTTTTCTTGATATTTTCGATGTTCTTCCGCGGCTTGTTTTCGTTCATCTTCCATTTGCGCTTCATAATTTGCTATCTTTTCTTGATATTTTCTATGATCTTCTGCTGCCTGCTTTTTTTCGTTTTCAATCTGCCTCTGATAATGAGCTAACTCATTTATCAACTTTTCTTCTTTGCACTGAAGAATATATTTATCCTCAACATTAGGAATAATATTTACATTGAAAATAGCACTAACGCTCATATGCTTTTCATCCAATACTGCATTATTTGCATATATCAGTATTAGTTGTTTTCCAGGCCACTGTGTATTTTCAATCCGTCGACAATCCACCTCTTTAAAATATATCAGAGAATAATGGTCTCCTATTTTTTCTGGTATAAACTCTGCACGAAAAATAGAAAAATGCTCTTTTGTTCCACTTTCATCTTCAAAAGGAAGAACAATGACAGCATACTGCTTAGCACTGTTGACAAGATTGTTCATAATCATTGTAGCATTATAAAAATGCTCCAATGTATTTGAACAAAACACAATGTCATGTTGTTCTAATTGTGCAGTGATATCTCCAACCAAAAAGGTGCATGATGGATGCTTTTTCTGAGCAGTTTCTATGGCTTTTTCGGAAAAATCAACACCTGTAACCATAGACTGAGGAAATGTTTCCGCAAGATACGCTGTCCCAGCACCCTCAGCACATCCGTAATCAACTATATCCAGTTTTTCGTTTTTTACTCTCTCTACAAACCAATTTGGAAAAGCAGAGACAGCAATCATCGCAAAAAACAACGACTGCTTTTCTCCATCATTTTTCTCCCAATCACCCGTAGAAATGCGTTCATCCCAGTAACGTTTGCTATTAATTGACTCCATCATTCATCTCTCCTGTCTATCTTTAAAATTTCATTGATTGCAATTACTCGCTGTTGACTAAGTTTCTTTAAAATGAGTTTGTTATTTTCTTTGATATTTTCTGCTCGAATGAAATTAGGAATATTACCTTCTGCAAAATCCAGCACTGAAACATATTGCATTCCCAAATCCTTAAAGTCTCCAATTTTTGCGGACTTAAGCACTGGAATCACGCCAGCGCATAGATACTCGACCAGTTTTGTGGGGCAAGAGACTTCATTGACCACATGCTCATCCCGTAGCAAAAAACCATAATCAAAGCTTGGCAAAGCTGCCATAACTTCCTCATGGGAGGCCGACTTAACGACCAGATTGGATATCTTTTTTCCTCTTTTCCAACCCTTAAAAAACTCGTTTGGAGAAGGGGTGTATATCGTCCAATCAACAAAACTGCTGGTCGCCTCTATTACGCTGTGGAGCAGTGAAATATTCTGCCATTTCTGCACTCCTCCCGTATACACGGCCCGTATTTTTCCAGCGTCCTCAGCAGAATAGTTTTTATCAAGGATATTCAGCTCGGAACATGGAAGTATAGCCGTATCCTTATCTCCCGCTTGACGCTGCACATATCGACGCATGGCTTGTGAAACACATACTACCATGTTTGCGCGATTCAATACCAATTGCTGAATCGGCTGCAGCTGTTCGGCCTTCCGTTTATCTCCCATCATTATCAGCTCTTCCGGTACAGCTCCATGAAGATCAATAATATACCGGGTTTTTGTTTTTAGCAAAGGCTGAAGTGTATTATAGATGCTGTGCTGATAGATCAGATCTGTTGCGTCCGCCAACCGAATTAGCCAAATTTCATCCTCCATTGGCAAAGTATCCGAACAGGCGATTTCATAATGCATATCATCATAGCAGGTAACAATGATTCCATCAATATGCTTTATGGTCAGATAGAGGCGAAGGGCTGTATTATCAAAACAGTTATCAACCATCCGAACCCTTTGAAAAAAACCGTCGTCTAAATTCTGCGAAGTGAACATAGGCGATAAAACACATATAATCTGTCTTCCTTCTCTGCGTGCAGCAGCGACGGCTTCCGCAACCGCTATTTTTCCAACGCAGGTCAATGCATCAAAGGAATGGTTTTTCCCTCCAGAATGTGAGATAGTTTCTGCCAACGTCTTTTTTGTCCATTTGATCCAGAGCAGGCTCACATTTCGAGCTATATGGAAAAAGCGGCTATTCTGAAAAGCATTATTTGCAAAGTCCTCCGAAGTAGAGTAAATCATCTTCTTCACATCTTCATACGGGAAAAGATCATTTTGCATCTACACAGAACACCTCTTCTTTAAGACACTTTAACAAAACGAGCAGCATATCACTTTGTAAAAAAATTCAAGATAATCTGCGCGATTTTTTCCGAAGTATGCCCATCTCCATAAGGATTGTTGGAAGCCACCATGCTCTGATAAAGCTTTGCATCTGTCAGTAACTGCAATGCAATCTGATAAATCTTTCCTTCCTCAACGCCCGCCAAAACCGCTTTATTCGCCTCAACAACCTCGGGCCGTTCAGTTTCCGTGCGAAGCACGACCACGGGTTTATCCAATGCAGGCGCTTCCTCTTGGAGGCCTCCCGAATCCGTCAGCACCAAATATGCCCGTTTGAGCAGATTATGCATATCATCTACTTCGATAGGATCAATTAGGTGAATACGATCCACGCCGTCCAGAATAGGAAATACAGTATTTCGCACAGCCGGATTAAGATGGACAGGATAAACCACATGCACATCCGGCACATCCTCCACCAACCGCCGAACCGCACGGCAAATCTGCTCCAACCGTGGTCCCAGATTTTCCCTTCTATGCGCAGTCATCACGATCCAGCGACCTTTTTCAAGGGGAAGCTGCCGCAATTTTTCATCGTGGAACAGATAATCATCGTTGACTTTCATACGTAACGCATCGATTACCGTATTGCCTACTACAAATATATTCTCGTGTATTCCCTCGCTCTCCAAATTGCGGTGATTTCGTTCCGTTGGCGCAAAATGCAGCGTTGCGATACGTCCAGTTAAGCAACGATTCATCTCCTCCGGGAAAGGAGAATACTTATCGAAAGACCGCAATCCTGCCTCCACATGTCCCACTGGAATCTGGAGATAGAATGCAGCCAAGGCAGCAGCAAAAGACGTAGTGGTATCACCATGCACAAGAACAATATCTGGCTGTGCCTGCTTAAGGATTGTTTCCATACCCTCAAGCACACCATTTGTAATGGATGTTAACGTCTGTCCTGCCTTCATAAGATTCAAATCATAATCAGGCGAAATATCAAACTGAGCCAGTACCTGATCCAGCATTTGACGATGCTGTGCCGTTACACAGACGATGCTCTGTATCCGTTCCTCTTTTTCCAACATTTTTACCAATGGAGCCATCTTGATAGCTTCTGGTCTTGTACCAAAAACGCTCATTACCTTGATCATTTGTTTTTCCTCTCCTTACCTCAATTGATACGAATCGCATACTTGGTTCGTCTCTCCAAATTGCTGAATTGTTCCATGCTCTATCCATAAAACTCTAGAGCACATCAATCTGATTTGCGCAAGACTATGAGAAACAAACAATACCGTAGTACCACCCTGCATCAGCTCCATCATGCGCTTATAACTCTTTTCTTGGAAATATTCATCTCCAACGGAAAGGATTTCATCCACTATCAGTATATCTGGTTTAACCATGGTAGCAATGGAAAAGGCCAACCGAGCTATCATACCAGAGGAGTAGATTTTTAAGGGCATATGAATAAAATCGCCAATTTCCGAATAGTCCACAATCGCCTGATAGTTTTCATCAATAAAATTTTTTGTATACCCCAATACTGCTCCGTTCAAATAAACATTTTCCCTGCCAGACAGTTCATAATCGAAACCACTTCCCAATTCCAGCATGGGAACAACCTTTCCATTGCATTCAATGCTGCCTTCGGCCGGGTCAATGATCCGGGAAATAGCCTTGAGCAGGGTGCTTTTGCCTGCGCCGTTATGGCCGATGATGCCCAGCACCTCGCCCCTTTTGACATCAAAGGAAATATTGCGCAGCGCCCAGAAATCTTCATAGGAATTCTGTCTTTTCAGCGCCCGCACCACATATTCCTTTAAATTGGTCGTCTTGTTCCGATCCATCCGGAAGCATATTCCCAGGTCGTTCACACGGATCATCGTATCATCCATAAATCAGCCTTCCGCCTTTCAATTACAGATAAAGCACAAACTTGTTTTGATGCTTCCGGAACACCCAGATGCCCAGCGCCAGAGGTACCAGGCACGTCAAAACAGAATACAGATAGATGATCGGCTGCGGAGAAAGCCCGTACAGGATGATATTGCGGAAAAAGTAGATATACTGATACATGGGATTCATGTGGTACAGGCTTAAAAACCGCGCGGGAATGATGCTTTCGGAATAAAACAGCGGGGTCATATATGTCCACATCATCACGACCACGCTCCACAGGAACTTGGTATCCCGGAAGAAAACGTTGCTGGTAGACAAAAGAAGGCTCATGCCGCAGGCAAAAAGAAACAGCAGGATGATAGGAATAGGCAGAAGCAAAAACGCTTTGGTGAAGCGCAGGCCGGAAATCAGCATGACGATGAACAGCGGGATCAGGGAAAACAGCAGATTGATCAGCGAGGAAAATACCCGGCAGATGGGATAGATATACCGGGGCACATAGACCTTGTTCAGCATGGAGGCGTTGCCCGTAATGGAATCGACCCCCAGGGAGGAGGATTCCGTAAAAAAGTTGAACATCGTGATGCCGCTGAGCAGATATACGGCAAAATGCTCCACCGTGCTTTTGAACAGGGTGGAAAACACCAGATACATCACCGTCATCGTCAGCAGCGGATTCAGCACGCTCCAAAGCACGCCCAAAATGGACTGACGGTACTTGTTGTTAAAGTCGCGGGAAACCAGTTGGGACATCAAAAAAGAATACTGCCGCAGTTCCCGGAATAGATCAATAAAGAAATTCTTTCTGTTCTTTTTAAGACAATCATCCAGCCACAGGCAAAACGCGGTGTAGAGAATCAGTAGACTGCCCATGACAATCCAATAAAAGGTCAGATTCCGATCCTTGACGCCATAATAATCCAGGGTCATAAGATCGGAACTTCCCTCGTTATTATCCAATTTTGAGCAATAGAAAGAAAGGATCGCGCCGTCGTCCCGGCGGCTTTCCGTAGTAAAGCGCAAATCGATGGGCGAGCTTTCATCCACCAGGGCACGCACTTCAACCGTATAGGGCGTATATTCTACAAGTTCCGCCGCTGCGATCGAGTGCAGCGCGATGTGTGTGCTGTCCTGACTGATTTCCAGCGTGACCGTGCCCTCCTGCATCCCCGCCACGTGGGGCCACACCGTAAGGGTATCCAGCCGATCCATGCCGCCCGGGATACTGCTGTGCATTTCGCCGCCCTGGAGCAGGTTTTCGCCGGAATAGAGAGGGACGCCAACATGGGGCACGTCCACAACGGAATAGCGCCACACGTCGTACACCAGCCAATATAGCACGAAGGTAAATATAATCAGTCCCGCAGCGCCCATCAGCGCCGCCTTCTGAAACGTCGTTCTCTTCACGTTGTTTCCTCCTGATCCATAGTCCGAGGGGCCTGTGGATCATTTGTATTTGGACGGTTCTCACCGTTATTGTACATATTTCTATTCAGCCTGTCAAGCAAAGGCCGCGCAGATCCTCCAGATGGCCTCCTCCGTCTTCTCCGCCGTATTGAAGGCCGTGAGCCGGAAGTAGCCGCTGCCGCTGGGGCCGAAGCCCTCGCCGGGGGTGCCGGCCACCTGGGCGCGCTCCAGCAGGAAGTCGAAAAACTGCCAGCCGCTCATGCCCTCGGGCGTGACCACCCACACATAGGGGGCGTCCACGCCGCCATAGGTTTGCAGACCCAATTTGCGCAGGGCGTTGCGGATGGCGCGGGCGTTGTTGAGATAATATTCCACATTGTCCCGCCAGGCGCGGCTGCCTTCCGGGGTGAAAACCGCCTCGGCGGCCCGCTGCACGGGATAGGACACGCCGTTGCTCTTGGCGGCCAGACGGCGTCGCCACATTTTGCCAAGAGCGCCGCCGTAGAGGCTGCGGGGCACCACGGTATAGCCGCAGCGCACGCCGGTAAAGCCCGCCAGCTTGGAGAAGGAGCCGCATTCGATGGCGCACTCCCGGGCTCCCTCGCATTCATAGATGCTGCGGGGCACCTCCGAGGAGGTGATGAAGGCGCTGTACGCCGCATCGTAGAAGATCAGCGCGCCGTTCTGCCGGGCCCAGTCCACATAGCGCTGCAATTCCCGCAGGGGCAGCGCCACGCCGGTGGGGTTATTGGGAAAGCACAGATACAGGGCGTCCACATAATGGCGGGGCAGGGGCGGCACAAAGCCATTCTCCCGCACGCAGGGCAGATACTCGATCTGGGACCAGAGACCGTCCTTATATTGACCTGCCCTGCCCGCCATGACGTTGCTGTCCACATAGACGGGATAGACGGGATCGGTCACCGCCACCCGGGCCTCGGGGGCCAGCAATTCCTGCAAGGCGGAGGTATCGGTCTTGGCGCCGTCGGAGATATAGACCTCGTCCACGCCCAGCGTCACGCCCCGGGGCTCGTAGAGATGCTTGCAGATGGCGGCGCGCAAAAACTCATAGCCCTGCTCCGGACCGTAGCCCCGAAAGCCCTCAGGGGTGCTCATCTCCAGAGCGGCGTCCGCCAGGGCGCGGGTCACGACCCCGGGCAGCGGACGGGTCACGTCCCCAATGCCCAGGCTGATGATCTCCCGTCCGGGATGGCTTTTCTCATAGGCGTGGATCCGCGCCGCCACCTCCTGGAAGAGATAGCCTGACGGCATGGACGCCAGATGCGGATTGAGCGCAGGCATAAAATCCCCCCGTCACTCCCCCAGCCAGTCCCCGTCAAAGACGAAGGCCGCGGGGCCGGTCTGATACACATGGTTGTCGTCCGCGTTCCAATACAGATCCAGATTGCCGCCGGCCAGCTTGACCTGGACGCGGCGGTCGCTGTTGCCGCAGAGCACCGCGGCCACCAGGGCCGCGCAGGCGCCGGTGCCGCAGGCCAGGGTTTCGCCGCTGCCCCGCTCCCAGACGCGCATTTGCAGCACGCTGCGGCTGATGACCCGCACGAACTCCACGTTGGTGCGGCGCGGGAACAGCGGATGATGCTCGAACATGGGGCCGATGGAGGGCAGATCCAGCACCTCGGGATCCCGCACGAACACCACGCAATGGGGATTGCCCATGCTGACGCAGGTGATGAACCACATCTGCCCCAGCACCTGGATGCGGTGGCGCAGCACGATCTGGCCCGGGATATCCACCGGGATCAGGCGGGGCTCCAGGATGGGCGTGCCCATATCCACGGTGACGGATTCCACCTTGCCGCCCAGCACATGCAGGGACAGATGGCGGATGCCGCTCTTGGTATACAGGTCGATCTCCGTCTCGTTGGTCATGCCGCGCTCATATAGATATTTGCCGATGCAGCGGGCGGCGTTGCCGCACATTTCGGCCTCGCTGCCGTCCCGGTTGAAGATGCGCATGGCGAAGGGCAGGCTGTCGGCAGGCTCCAGCAGCACGATGCCGTCGCCCCCCACGCCGGTATGCTCCCGGCACATCTGCAGCACCAAACGCGCGGGATCGGGCACGTATTCCTCAAAGCAATTGATGAACAGATAATCGTTGCCGATCCCGTGCATTTTGGTAAATCGCATAATGGTTTTCCTCTCCCTTGTTGGTTTCGGTCTATTGTGCCCCGATTGCGGGATCACATTCTCTCCGGCGCTTCCATGCCGATGAGGTACATGCCGGTCTTGAGCACATTGCGCACCGCGTCAGTCAGCTGCACGCGGGCGGCCTGGGCGCTTTCCTCGCCGTCCAGGATACGGTGCTCATAATAGTATTTGTTATAAGCCTTGGCGATATCCGTCACCGCGCGGGTGACCATGAAGGGCTCGTTGGTGCGGCAGGCGGCGCGCACGTCCTCGGGGAAACGGGCCAGCAGCCGCAGCACGGCCTGGGCCTCGTCGTCCTGCAGGGCGCTGTAATCGGGAGCGGCCTTGATCTCCCCTGCCTTGCGCATCACGGAGCAGCAGCGGGCGAAGGTGTACTGCACATAGGGGCCGGTCTCGCCGTCAAAGTTCAGCGCCCGATCCCACCAGAAGTCAATATCCTTGATGCGGCTGTTTTGCAGATCGGAATAAACCACCGCACCCACGCCCACCTGCCGGGCCACCTCTTCCTTGTTTTCAAGGTTCGGATTCTTTTCGTTGATGACCTCCAGGGCCTTTTCCTGAGCGCGCTGGAGCAGGTCTTCCAGATAGATCACGCGGCCTTCGCGGGTGGACAGGGTCTGGCCTTCATAGCTGACCATGCCGAAGGCCACGTGCTCCAATTGATCCTTGGCCCAGGGATAGCCCATGAGCTCCACCACCTTGAACAGCTGGCGGAAATGCAGATCCTGCTGGTAGGCCACGATATACAGGCATTTATCAAAATGATAGGTGTTTTTGCGATAGAACACGGCAGCCAGATCGCGGGTGGCGTACAGGGTGGCGCCGTCGCTCTTGACGGCCAGGAAAGGCGGCATCTTGTATTTCTCCAGATCCACCACCTGCGCACCCTCGGATTCGGTCAGCAAGCCCTTGTCCCGCAGCTCCTGCACCACAGCGCCGGTCTTATCGTGATAAAAGCTCTCCCCGGCGTAGCTGTCAAACTGCACGCCCAGCACGTCGTAGACCTTCATGGCGTCCTTGAGGGTGACTTCCTTGAACCAGTTGAAGATCTCCAGGGCTTCGGCGTCGCCGTCCTCGATGCGCTTGAACCAGGCGCGGCCCTCGTCCTCCAGTTCGGGATGCTCCTTGGCTTCTTCATGGAAGCGGACGTACAGGCGGGTCATCTCGTCCACGCCGCCCTTTTCCACTTCTTCCTTTACGCCCCAGCGCTTGTAGGCGCAGATCATCTTGCCAAACTGGGTGCCCCAGTCGCCCAAATGATTGATGGATACGGTTTTCCAGCCCAGGAAATCATAAATGCGGCGCAGCGAATTGCCGATCATGGTGGTGGACAGGTGGCCGATATGGAAACGCTTGGCAATGTTGATGCTGGAATAGTCCATGCACACCGTCTTGCCCTGGCCGTCCTGGCCGCCGCCCCATTTTTCGGGGGCCGCCATCACTTTTTGCAGGGTATCCCGGGCAAAGTTCTCCCGGTTGAGGAAAAAATTGAGATAGCCGTTCACGTTTTCCGCCCGGCAAAGGTCCGGGGCGTTGACGGCGGCCTGCAGCTTTTGGGCGATCATGGGCGGGCCCATGCGCAGCGCCTTGGAGAGACGGAAGCAGGGAAAGGCAAAATCGCCCATTTTGCTGTCCGGCGGGACCTCCAGCAGCGATTCATAGTTCATACCGGTTTCCACCCCGGGAAACGCCTGCTTGACAGCTTCTTCGATGACCTGCGCGATCATGCCCTTGATTTCCATACGACATCCTCCAATAAAATAGATACAAGGTTTATTGTACCATGATTGACCCAATTTGACAATGTTCCGCATGGTTCGCTTGTATATTTTTTATTTCATGCGGCAGTAGAAAAAGCGGCGGCGGCATGCTATAATGGATGCAGCATTTCTGATCGGGAGGGATTTCCATGAAACCCATCATCGGCCTGACCCCCAGCTGGGACAACGAAAACAAGCGCCTTGCCATTCCGCAGGATTATATATTCGCCGTGCTGGACGCCGGCGGCACCCCGGTGGTGATCCCGCCCATGGAGGACGCGGATCAGCTCTGCGCCGCCCTGGACCGCTGCGACGGGCTGCTGCTCAGCGGCGGGGACGACGTGTGCCCCACCCTCTACGGCGAGGAGATCCTGCCCCTCTGCGGCGATCTGACCCACGAGCGCGACCACAGCGAGCCCATTCTGATCCGCCACGCCATCGATAAAGGATTGCCCATCCTGGGCATCTGCCGGGGCATTGAAATCCTGAACGTCGCCCTGGGCGGGTCCCTTTATCAGGATCTGGCGGAGCAATTCGGCAAAACGATCCTGCATCCCCGCCACGATATCCCCGGCGGTGACGCACACATGATGCGCTATGTGCCCGGCACGCTGCTGCATGAGATCATGGGCATAGACGAGGGCCCTGTCAACAGCCGCCATCATCAGGCCATCAAAAAGCTGGCCCCCGGCATGAAGGCCAATGCCTTCGCCCCCGACGGGCTCACCGAGGGCATGGAGGCGGAGGACGGACGGCCCATCCTGGCAGTGCAATGGCATCCGGAGACCATTCAGCGCCGTCTGCCCGAGCAATTGAACATCTTCAAATGGCTGGTGCGGGAGGCCGGCAAATGAGGATCGCGCTGGTAGCCGATCTGCACGGCAATCTGCCCGCCACCGAGGCGGTGGACGCCGATATCCGCCGCCGGGGCGTGGATACCGTCTGGTGTCTGGGCGACCTGGTGGGCAAGGGGCCTTCCTCAGCGGAGACCTTCGACTGGGCCATGGCCAACTGTGCCGTGATCCTGCGGGGCAACTGGGACGAGGGTATCGCCCTGCGGCAATTTGCGGCCAACGATCAATATTATTATGCCCAATTGGGCGAAAAGCGCATGCGGCAATTAGGCGAACTGCCCCTGGAGCATCACGCGTGGCTGTCGGGGCGGCACGTGCGGCTGATTCATGGGCGGCCCGTCATGGAGACCCTGCAATCCACCTGGGAGCCGGAAAAGGCGCTGGATTGGCTGTTTGAGCCTGATTTTGACGTGGTGGGCTATGGCGACATCCATCACGCAGGGCTGCGCACCCTGAACGGCAACCGCATCCTGTTCAGCCTGGGCAGCGTGGGCGACAGCATCCGCGTCCCCATGGCGCAATACATCATTTTGACCTGCAAAGAAGGCAAACAAAAGGCAGGCTTCGACCTGCAATTCATCTATCTGACCTATGATGTGGACCGGGCCGTGCGGGACGCGGAGCAGTCTCCCGGCATGCCTCAGCGGCAGGCCTACATTCAGGAGGTCACCACCGGCGTATACGGCAGAGTGCCGCCCGCAAGCAAGGGCGGCGCTGTATGAGCGCGTTCCGGCAGGTCTGGGCGCTGCTGCGCAAAAGCGGCAGGGCCATTTTTCTGTTTGAGGCCGTGTACAAAATGGCGGCGGCAGCGCTGTTTCTGCCCTTGTTCAATCTGCTGTTCGGCGGCCTGATGCGCCTGACGGGCATCCGCTATCTGACGGCGGAAAATCTGGCCGCCTTTGTTTTTCATCCCCTGTCGCTGCTGCTCTGGCTGGTGCTTGTGGCCGCCGTTTCCCTTTACACGCTGGTGGATATCGGCGTGGTTGTCTGGCTGCTGCGGCAAGAAACATGCAGCATCCCCGCCGCCCTGCGCCAGGTGTTTACAGCCCTTCGGCGCGGGAAAAAGCTCAGCAATCTGTGGATGCTGCTCCATCTGCCGCTGCTGGCCCTGGGCATGCACCTGGGCGTGGGTGCCGCGCTGATGGCCACGGTGCGCATCCCCCTGCCCATCTCCGCCTACCTGGCGGCCCATCCCCTGCTGCCCATTGGGGCGGGGATCGCGCTGCTGGCGGGCAGCTATTGGGGCGTGCGCTGGATCTACGCCGTGGTGATCCATGTTCTGGAGGGCTTGCCTTTTCTGGATGCCTGCCGCAGGAGCAGCCGCCTCAGCCGGGGCAGGCGCGGTGAGCTCTTTCTGCGGCTGCTGGGGACGCAGTGCGCGCTGATCGTCTTTTACGCGCTGCTGGCCCTGGCGGGCATCCTGGTGATCCGCCTGATCTCGGCCAGCCTGGCTCGCTCCTTTCTGACCAGCCACGTGCTGACCTTCCTGACGGCGGCCCTGCTGGTCATCAGCATGCTGTCCATCCCCCTGAACTACGCGCTGATCTATGCTTTTTATCGCCAGACCCACCAGGCCTTGCCAGAAACATGGTCCATGCCGGAGGTTTCCGACAAAAGGAAGCGGCTGCGCAAGCTGTTTGGCCTGCTGGCCCTGGCGCTGTCCCTGGCCGGATGCCTGCTGATCCTCTATCGCTTTCAGCGCGGCCACTATAATCTGTCCATCGAGCACCTGCGCGTCACCGAGATCACCGGCCACCGCGGGGCCTCCAAAAATTATCCCGAAAACACCATGGCGGCCTTTGCGGGGGCCTGGGAGGACGGGGCGGACTGGATCGAGCTGGACGTGCAGCAGAGCCGGGACGGCGTGATCTTCTGCATGCATGACAGCAGCTTCCAGCGCACCGCCGGTCTTCGGAAAAACGCGTGGGAATTGACCTGGGAGGAAATCAGCCAATTGGACGCGGGCAGTTTTCTCGGCCCGGAGCACGCGGGCGAGCCCATCCCCACCCTGGCGGAGGCCGTGGATTTCGCCCGCTGGCATCATATCCGCCTGAACATCGAGCTCAAGCCCACAGGCAGAGAAAGGGACTTTGAGCAGGCGGTGGTAGACATCATCCGGGAATACGGCTTTGAGGACGACTGCGTGATCACCTCCCAGAAATACGCCGCCCTGGAGCGGGTAAAGGCAATCGCGCCGGAAATCGAAACGGTATACGTGATGCCCGTAGCCATCGGAAACATCGAATGGCTGACGGCGGCGGACCATTTCAGCGTGTCCTATCATTTTATCAGCCGCGGCATGGTTTCCCGCATCCATCAGGCGGGCAAGCAGATCTACGCCTGGACGGTGAACCGCCGGGACATCATGGAACGCATGATCGACCTGGGCGTGGACAATATCATCACCGACAACATCGCCCTGGCCCGGCAATGCGTATCCGCCGACGCCGCCAGCGAGCTGGTGACCACGCTGCTGGACGAAATCGCCGAATAAAAAAGTTGCCCGGCAGCCTTTTTTATAGCAAATATTGATAGATCCCCCAGAAATGGAAGAAGGTGCCCAGCAGGCAGAAAATGTGAAAGACCGAATGGATATAGCGCTTGCGGGAACCCAAACCGTAAAGGACGGAGCCCACGGTATACATCACGCCGCCCAGGATCAGAAAGCGCACGCCCGCGCTCCCCATCGTTTGCAGCAGCTGCGGGATGCCGATGAGGATGGACCAGCCGCTGACCAGATGGCAGATGACCTGCGGGCCCTTGAAGCGGTCCACGCTGATGGCGGTGAGGGTGACGCCCAGGGCCGTGAAAGCGGCGGTGAGGCCAAACAGCGCCCAGCCCAGCGCTCCGCCCACCCCCAGCAGGGCAGCGGGCAGATAGGTGCCCAGCACCAGCACATAAACGTTGCAATGATCCAGCACCCGCAGCACCTTTTTGCCCGCCAGATTGCGGGACAGGGCATGATAAACGCAGGAGTTGGTATACAGCAGGATCATGGACGCGCCGAAAACGGATACGCAGGTCACGGCCAGGGCTCCGTGGGCGCGCAGGAGCAGCAGCTCCAGGGCATAAACGCTGAGGGCCGCGCCGATCCCGTGGGAAATGGCGTTGAAAAGCTCCTCCCCCAGCGTGTAAGAAGGCACTTTGACGCGCAAAGCATGTGCGGACATCGTTTTTCTCCTTTCATGATTTTCAAAAGTATTATATCTAATATTTTATATTATGTCAAGCGTAAAATAAAACGAGCTCTTCTGTTTACGAAGAGCTCGTTTGCGTTATTCAGCCGCCGTCTCTGTGGGAGCGGGCGTTTCCGTCATCACGGGCGCAGGGCTGGGCGTGGGCGGCGGGGTGGGCGTGGCCGTGGGTTCCGGGGTGGCCTTGGCGTCCCCGTAAAGGCGGCTCAGAGTGGCGCTGCCCGCCACGCCATCGACGGAGAGGCCCACGGATTTCTGATAGGCCTTCACCGCGCTGATGGTGCCGCCGCGATACACGCCGGTGACGGTACCGGTATAGAAGCCCAGTTCCTTCAGCCGCATTTGCAGCCAGTATACATCCTCGCCCTTGCTGTTTTCAGAGAGCTTGCGGATGGTCTCCGGCGGATTTTTGCTGTCGTAGACCGGAGCCGCTGACGGCGTGGGCGTGATGTAATTGATATGGGTTTCGGGGTTGATGGAGCCCGGCTTGATGGCCGCCACCAGCTCGGGGTCCTTGGGCGCGTCGTCATGGATCCACACCTGCACGCCCGCGCCGCAGTTGTTATAGATCCACCGGGCGTCCGGCACCGTCAGACGGATGCAGCCGTGAGAAGCCCGGCGGCCCAGGGCGTTGAAGGAACCCACCTTCAATTTGGTGGTGTCGTACTCCTCGTAAATAACGGAATGGAAGGCGATGTTGGGGTTGATCTGGGTCCAATACTGGGCGGTGCCGTTGCCCCACTTGGGGAACTGGGCCCACAGGGCCCTGCGGCCACTCAGCGTCCAGGTGCCGATATCGCTGGGATAGCCCGTGGTGCCGGTGGAGCACAGGAAGGCGCGGTAGAGCACCGTGAACTCGTCGTTTTCGTCCCGGGTATAGACCTTGGTAACCTGATTGGCCACGTCCACCTCGATGAAATAGGGCACGGGCGTGGGCGGCACAGGGGTGGCGGAAGCGGGCACGGCGGTGTCGCTGAACAGGGCTTCCCAGGTTTCCTTGCCCGCCACTCCGTCCACTTTGAGCGCGTTATGCTGTTGGAAGGCCTTGACGGCGCTGGTGGTGCGGGCATAATAGCCCGTGGTGATCTGGCCCTCGTAAAAGCCCAGGGCAGCCAGCCGCTCCTGGAGATAGCGCACGCGGACGTTCTGGTCGCCGTTGCGCAGCGTGCCCTTGAAGGTCAGATCCGGCGTGGGCGTGGGCGCCGGGGTGGGCGTGGGCACGGGAGTCGGCGTCGGGGTGGGAACGGGCGTGGGCGTGGGCAAGGGCACGGTTCCGGAATAGAGCAGCTCCTGAGTCTTGACATCGGCGATACCGGTGGACTCCAGGCCGTTGGCCGCCTGGAAGGCCGCCACGCCCGCCCGGGTGTTCCTGAGGTAATTGCCGCTGATCTTATCCTGATAGTAGCCGTACAGCGTCAGGGCCTCCTGGAGCAGGGACACGTCCTTGCCGGACATGTCGTACTTGAGCACGCGGTAGCAATCCCCCGCGATCACGGCCAGAGTGTCCCCGTCGGCGACGCCTGTGACCGGCAGGCCGTAGGCTTCCTGCACCCGCTGCACGGCGCTGCGGGTCAGGCTGCCGAATTCGCCGCTGAGGGGGCCGTTATAATAGAGCTTATCCTTCAAGGTCGTCTGCATCTCCAGCACGGCGTCGCTCTTGTCGCCGTATTTCAGGGCGGCGGGCGCCTCCTCCGCCCAGGCGGCGGAGACAAACGTGAGCAGGACACAGACGATCAACACCAAACGCTTCATGCGGTACTCCTCTCGGAATGAATTCCGATGTAAAATGCGTGATCATATTGTAATAAATTCGTCACAAAATTGCAAGCGGTAGTTCCTGTAAAATGTGAACTTCACGATGCGTTCATCTTACCTGTACGATCTGGGCGATTGCGTCCCCGAGGCTGTCAATTTCCGCCTCCGTGGAGAAGGGCCCCACGCTGGCCCGCACGGTTCCCTGGGTGCCCAGCCACCGGTGCATGCAGGGGGCGCAATGGAGGCCGCCCCGCAGGCAGAAGCCCCTGCGGTCCAGCAGATCGGCGATCTCGGCACACTCCCGACCCTGAAGATTGAAGCTGAGCACGCCCACGCGGGGCGCTTCGCCGTCGCCGTAGACAGTTACCTCCGGAATGGCGGAAAGACGGCTCCGCAGCTTGTCGATCAGGTAGGTTTCATACTCATGGATGGCCGCGCCGTGGGTACGCACGAACCGCGCCCCCTGGAGGAGCCCCGCGATGGCGGGCAATTGGAGGGTGCCGCTTTCGTAGCGGTCCGGCAGGATATCCGGCTGGTGGACGCTCTCGCTGGCGGAGCCGGTGCCGCCCTCCCGCAGGGGCCGCGGGGAGACGTTCTCCCCCACATAGAGGATGCCCGTGCCCATGGGGCCCAGCAGGCCCTTATGCCCCGGCATGGCGATCATATCCGCGCCGGTATCCTTTAAATCCAGCGTTCCGGCGGATTGGGCGGCGTCCAGCAGCACCGGGATCCCGAACCCATGGGCGGCGGCGATCAGCGCGCGCACCGGCTGCACCGTGCCCGTCACATTGCTGGCATGGGTCAGGACGCACAGGGCGGTGCCGGGCTGCACGGCCTCGCTGATAGCTTCCGGCGCGATCAGCCCGTTTTCATTGGCCCGCAGGACGCTGAGGGTGATTTCGCCCCGCTGCTCCAGCCCTGCCAGCGGGCGCATCACGGCGTTATGGGCGTCGTGAGTCACCAACACGTGGTCGCCCCGATGCAGCAGGCCGCGAATGGCCATATTGAGGGCGTCCGTGCAATTGAGGGTAAAGATCACCCGCTCGGGCACGCCGCCCAGCAGCTCGGCCACCGCCTCCCGGCAGGCGTCCGTCACCCGGCCCGCCCGCAGAGCCGCCTTATGGCCGCCGCGGCCCGGGTTGCCGAAGGGCTGCATCATCACCCCGGCCACCGCCCGCAGGACCTGCGGCGGCTTGGGGAAGCTGGTGGCCGCGTTATCCAAATAAATCATCGCATATCCTCCCGAACGCGGTGCGCCCGCCGTTCATAGGATACTATGAACGCAAAAAGGAGGACATGCGATATGCAGGAAATATTCGGCATTGCGGCCTTTCGCTCCCGGCAGCAGGTGACGCGCTTCGACGCGGCCCTGCGGCGAAACGGCATCCGCTCCCAGGTGATCAGCACGCCCCGGGACGTTTCCATCGGCTGCGGTCTCAGCGTGCGCTTTGAAATGCGGGACGCGCCCACCGTGCAGCAGGTGTACCGGCAAACGCGGCCCGGCAACCTGATCGGCTTTTATCGGGTGGAACGCAATGGGAACGGCAGGCCCTTGGTGACGCCGCTATACTGAAAAATGCCCGGGATTTCTCCCGGACATTTTCATGCGTCCTGCCACATCTGCTGCATGGTCCGGGCGTCGTCCGCCTGGGTGCCGCGGCATTCGCAGATCACGGTGCCATGGTAGCCTCTTTCCTTGAGCAGCGGGGCCAGGTATTCAAACCGGGGGCCGTACTTTTCTTCAGCGAAGGTGCGGTGCATCTTTTCCCCGGCGGGGGTATATTCGATGGTGGAAAAATGCATGTGCATTTTCCGGGCGCGATCCACGCCCAGGACGGCTTCCACGGTATCCAGCACCTTTGCGAAATCCTCGGTGTCCCGCAGCCCGCCGCCGGTGAGGGCGTGCAGGTGGGCAAAATCCACGCAGGGGATCAGGCGCTCGTCCAGCAGGCAAAAGTCCACCGTTTCCCGAAGGTCGCCGATCTGGCTGTATTTGCCCATGGTTTCGGGGCAGATATGCACGTGGGCAAAGCCCGCGTCGTCCAGGCGGCGATAGGCTTCCCGGAGACCCTCGGCGCAGTTTTTGAGGGCATCGGCGCGATCCAGCTTCATGACAGCCCCCACGTGGACCACCACCCGCTGGCCACCCAGCCAGGTGACGGCCCGGGCCGCGTCCAGGATATAGCGGAAGCTGTTCTCCCGCTTTTCCGGATCTGGATTGGCCAGATTGATGAAATAGGGCGCGTGGGCGCTGACGGCGATATGGTGTTCCCGGGCCTTCGCGGCGATCTTCTCCGCCGTCTCCCGGGAGATGCTCACGCCCCGGCCAAAGGGATATTCAAAGGCTGTGAGGCCCATGTTTTCCAGCCAGCCAAAGGCCTGCAGGGTGCTTTTGTTGCCTTCCTCATAAAAGCGGTCGCTGTTGCCAGCGGGGCCGAATAACATACGTTTTTCTCCTTATTTTTTCATCAGTTCATCGCGTATGCGGGCGATGGCCCGGCTTTCGATGCGGGAAATATAGCTGCGGGAAATGCCCAGCTTTTCCGCGGCCTCATGCTGCATCAGGGGCTTTTCGCCCCGCAGGCCGTAGCGCATCTCCAGCACCATGCGCTCCCGCTCGGGCAGGAGCCTGAGCGTCTGCCGCACCTGCTGCATATTGACCCGGCGGATGGCCTCGTCCTCCACCTGATCCGGCGGCGTGCCCAGGATATCCTGGAAGGAAATGTCGTTGCCCTCGCCGTCCATGCCGATGGGCTCGTTTAAGGATACCTCGCCCCGACGCTTTTTGGAAGAGCGCAGCAGCATGAGCACCTCGTTTTCGATGCACCGGGCGGCATAGGAGGACAGCGGCGTGGACGAACCCACCTTATAGGTGTTCACCGCCTTGATCAGCCCCAGGGTGCCCACGGACACCAGGTCGTCCGCGGTATAGCCGGGCACGGTGTACTTGCGCACCACGTGGGCCACCAGGCGCAGATTGTGTTCGATCAGTTTCGCCCGGGCGGCCTCGTCCCCCGCCGCCATGGCAGTCAGGGCTTCGGCCTCCTCCGCCCGGGACAAGGGTTTGGGAAAGCTGCCGCCGCCGGACAGATGGCCCAGGAGCAGCAGCGCGTCGCGGATCAGAAAGAGCAGGAATTCCAGCATATCGCACACCCCCGTACAGGGTATGCGGCAAAGGGTCGTTTATTTCCGGGGGCGCAGCTCCCAGAATGCCACGGCAGCCGCCGCGGCCACGTTGAGGGAATCAATGCCCTCCCGCATGGGGATCTTGGCGATATAATCGCATTGGTCCAGAGCAGCGTCGGTGAGGCCGGTATCCTCGGTACCCAGGTAAATGGCCAGCCTGTCCTCGGCGGAAATGCGGGGATTCTCCAGCGTGAAGCAATTGTCCCGCAGGGCCAGTCCCACGGTTTTGAAGCCGTTCGCCCGGAGGGCCGCAAAGCCCAGGTCCTCCCCCGTGCGTGCCCAGGGCACCGTAAACACCGCGCCCATGCACACCCGCACGGCCCGGCGGTGCAAAGGATCACAGCAAGTGGGCGTCACCAGGATGGCGTCCGCCCCCAGGGCGGCGGCGGAGCGGAAGATGGCCCCCACGTTGGAGGGTTCGGTGATCCCCTCCAGCACGGCCACCCGACGGGCGTTTTGCAGCACATCCTCCAAAGGCCGTTTCGCGGGCCGCCGCATGGCGCACAGCACCCAGGAGCGCTGGAGCTTGAAGCCCGTCAGCTCCTCCAGCACCGCATCCTCCGCCGTGTACACCGGGATATCCCCGCAGCGGGCGATGATCTCCAGCCCCAGGGGCTGATCCACAAATTTTTTGCGCATCAGCAGGGATACGGGCGTATAGCCGTGATCCAGGGCGGTTTGCACCACCTTGGGACCTTCGGCGATGAAGATGCCCTTTTCCGGCTCCTGCCTGCTGCGCAGCTGGGCGTCGGTCAGGTGATAAAACAGGCCCGGGCCCTCCCCGGCAATCTCTTTCAGCTCCACGATCTGCAAAACGATTTCCTCCTAAGCATCGGTGTCCATACGATGGTTGCGGTTGGGACCCCGCAGGAAATCCCCCGCCTCCGCCGTGAAATCCACCGGGATCAGCACCCGGCGGCCCGCCACGGAGACGAAGTCCAGGCTGTTTCCTTCTTCGTCAAATATCTTTTGAACCGTAAAGGGACAAACGCCCTTTGGCGAAAGCAGCTCCAGAGTGTCCCCCACGTGGAAGCGGTTTTTGACCGCCACCAGCAGGCGCTCCTCCCGCATGCCCAGCACCTGTCCGCTGAACTCCATGGTCTGGCTGAAGCCCTCGGCCCCGGAGGATGGCTCCGGCTTGCCGAAATAGAAGCCGGTGTTGCTGGCCCGATGGCTGACCTTGCGGATCTCCCGCTGGAGATCGGGCAGGGCGGCGCGATAGGCCGCCTCCTCCTCATACAATAGATCCAAGGCCTGCCGATACACGTGGGTGACGCCCGCCACATAATAGGCGGTCTTCATGCGTCCCTCGATCTTGAGGGATTCGATGCCCGCGTCCCGCATTTCCGGCAGATGGGCCAGCATATTGAGGTCATAGGCGGAAAAAATGTAAGTGCCCCGTTCGTCCTCGATGACCGGCATGGGCTCCTCCGGGCGCTTGGCCTCCAGCACGGTAAATTCCCAGCGGCAGGGCTGGGCACAGGCCCCGCGGTTGCCGCCCCGGCCCGCCAGGTGATCGCTGAGCATGCAGCGCCCGGAATGAGCCATACACATGGCGCCGTGTACGAAGGCCTCCAGCTGGATACCATCCGGCAGCTGCTTGCGCAAAGCAGCAATGCGATCCAGGGACAACTCCCGGGACAGTACGATGCGCCTGGCCCCCAGATCGGCAAAAACCCGGGCGGCGGCGGCGTTCATCACATTGGCCTGGGTGCTGACGTGCAGCGCCAATTCCGGCACCCGCCGGCGAAGCACGGAAAAGGCACCCAGGTCGCTGACGATGGCGGCGTCCACCCCGGCCTCATATGCCCTTTGCGCGTCATTCGCCAGATCGTCCAGCTCGTCGTCATAGGGCAGAATGTTGAGGGTCAGATAAAACCTTTTGCCCGCCTGATGGACGATGCGCAGGGCTTCGTCCAATTCTTCCCAATCAAAATTGCCCGCGGATGCCCGCAGGCCAAAGCGATTCAGACCGCCGTATACGGCGTCCGCCCCGAAGCGGACGGCGGCCTTCAATTGCTCCATGCCGCCCGCCGGGGCCAACAGCTCCATCATCGGTATTATTGCGCTCCTGTCCTTTCGTCATAGGCCTGCCACAAGGGCGCGTAGATGCGCACGGCGGCCTCGTGCTCCTCCAGGGTCCGGGAGAAATACAGTTCGCCGGTATCCGGGTCCTTGGAGCAGAAATAAAGATAATTTTGGGCTACGAAATCCTCATCGGGATACAGGGCCGCCCTGATGGCCTGGGCGGAGGGATTGCAGATGGGACCCAGGGGCAGGCCCGCGCGGCGATAGGTGTTATAGGGCGAATCCACCGCCAGGTCGCTATTTGTCAGGCTCATGCGGGTGGTGCCCGTGGCGTACTTGACCGTCACGTCGCTGCCCAGGGTCATGCCGCTGCGCAGACGATTGTGAAACACGGCGGATACCCGGGCGAAATCAGCCTGCTTGGCCTCCTTTTCGATCATGGAGGCCAGGGTGATCACCTGATCCATGGTCATGTTCAGCTCGTCGATGCGGTCATGCCAGGCGTCGGAAAACACGGCCTCGGTCTGGGACAGCAGCTTTTTGACGATCTCCGTCGGAGTGGCGGCGGTATAGATCTCATAGGTGTCCGGGGCCAGGTAGCCCTCCAGGGCATAGCGGCGCTGGGCCACATCGGCGGTGGACAGCACGTCGGCGATATAATAATAGCCCGCGAAATCCGCGCCGGTGCGGCAAAGATCCAGGAAGGCGGCTTCATCGGGGATCACGCCCTCCCGGGCCAGATACGCGGCGATGTTCTCCACCGTCCAGCCCTCGATGATGGTGATATCGCGCACCAGGGGCGTACCATCGCCCGCGGCCAACTGCTCCGCGATCTCCCGCATGGTCATGGATTTATTGAGGGTGTAGGTGCCGGACTGGATCTTCTGTCCGAAGCCCAGAAAATCGGCGTAATACTTGAACACCGAACGGTTGCGCACCAGGCCCGCAGTTTCCAGGTTATTTGCCACCCGCGTCAGGCTGCTGCCGCTCTTGACCTCAAAGGTCACGGGGGCGGTGTTGCCGGGCTCCATGGGGGCCACGTAGTTTTGATCGATATAACGCCAGCCCAGGTTCAGCGCCCCCACCACCAGGACGCACACGCACAGGAAAACCAGCACAGGGCGGGCGATCTGCCACAGCCAGCTGTACCAATACAGGCCGTATTCCCTTTCCCGCCGCAGGCGCTCATAGCTGTAATCCTCCGGCGAGGAGCGGTATCTTTTCTTTTTCAAGCCTTCCTCCTTGGGGTCAGATGCCGGGCATCTCCAGCCCGGCGGCGTCGCTGAGGGTCTTATAGACGTCCGCCATCATCTGCTGCACCCGCATTTCGCTGAGCAAAAACTGGGAGGTGACGGGCTGGGCGAAGAGCAGCGCGCCGATCTGCTGGAAGCGCTGGCTGTCCTCGTCGGACGTGGCGGCCCCGGCCACGGCGGCCAATTGCAATTGCATCTGCAGCTTTTTATATTCCTTGATCAGGGCGCGGTTGGTCTCGTTGCCATCGATTTCTTCCTTCAAATGGCGATATTCCCGGCACAGGTCGCTTTCCCGGATGGCGGCGGCCAGGGCGTTGGCTTCATCGTATACCTGCATTGTTTCCCCTTTCCGCGCGGAAGTATGCGCATCAAAACGGCGGTCGGAAAACCCGACCGCCGCTATTATATCACACTTAGCCCAAATCCACAATGACCGGCAGGATCATGGGATTGCGCTTGATCTTCTCAAAGATGTAATGGTGCAGTTCGTCCTTGATGCGCGTCTTGATGCTGGGCCAGTCGCTGCCCTCGATGCGGCCATAGCTGGCGATGATATTGCGCACGGTGGAGCGGATGCCCTCGATGAGGTCCTCATTCTCCCGCACGTACACGAAGCCGCGGCTGATGACGTCCGGACCGGAGATCAGCATGCAGTTGGTGCGGTCAAAGGCCATGGCCACGATGATCAGGCCGTCCTGGCTGAGATGCTTGCGGTCCCGCAGCACCACGTTGCCCACGTCGCCGATGCCCAGGCCGTCCACCAGCACCGTGCCGGTGGGCACCTCGCCCGCGATGCTGACGCTGTCCTCGCCCAATTCGATCACCTGGCCGTTTTCCGGCAGGATGATGTTCTGCCGGGGCATGCCCATGCTCTCGGCCATTTCGCCGTGCTTCCACAGCATGCGGTATTCGCCGTGGACGGGGATGAAATACTTGGGATTGACCAGGGCGTGGAAGAGCTTGATTTCCTCCTGGCAGGCGTGGCCGGACACGTGCACCTGGGCCATGGCGTCATAGATCACCTCGGCCCCGCAGCGGTAGAGCTGGTTAATGACCCGGGAGACGAAGATTTCGTTGCCGGGAATGGCGGAAGCGCTGATGATGACCTTGTCCGTGGGCTTGATTTGCAGCTTGCGATGCTCGGAGAAGGCCATGCGGGTAAGGCCCGCCAGCGGCTCGCCCTGGCTGCCGGTGGTCAATATGACCAATTCGTCGTCCCGGAAGCGATCCAGATCGTCCAACTCCAGCAGATAGCCCTCGGGCACATGCAATTCGCCCAACTCCATGGCCACGGCGGACACGTTGACCATGCTGCGGCCCACAAAGCAGACCTTGCGGTTGAAGCGCACGGCGCAGTCCACCACCTGCTGCAAACGGCCCACGTTGCTGGAGAACATGGTGATGATCACGCGGCCCTTGGCGTTGCTCATCTGCGCATGGAAGGTGTCGCCGATCTTGCTCTCGCTCATGGTGTAGCCCGGGCGTTCCACGTTGGTGCTCTCACACAGAAGCGCCAGCACGCCGTCGTCCCCCAGGGCCGCCAGGGTGTGCAGATCGGTCATTTCCCCGTCGATGGGCGTAAAATCGATCTTGAAGTCGCCGGAGCACACCACCGTGCCCACGGGGCAGGTGATGGCCAGGGCGAAGGCGCCGGGGATGGAGTGGGTCACCTTGATAAAGCGCACGGTAAAGCAGCCAAGCTGGATCATCTGCCGGGGCACCACCGTATTGAGGGTGACGCCGTTCACCCGATGCTCCCGCAGTTTGTTTTCGATCAGCGCCATGGTGAGGCGGGAGCCGTACAGCGGCGCGGGCACCTGGGCCGCCACATAGGGAATGGCGCCGATATGATCCTCGTGCCCGTGGGTGAATACATATCCGCGCACGCGATCCTTGTTGGCCACCAGGTAGCTGGCGTCCGGGATCACCAGGTCGATGCCCAGCATATCATCCTTGGGAAACATGGAGCCGCAGTCCACCACGATGATGTCTTTGTCGTACTCAAACACCGTGATGTTCTTGCCGAATTCATCAATGCCGCCCAGGGGGATGATTCTCAGTTTCGGAGTGTTTACCATATGTTCCTTCTTTCCTTAATTCTGATCAGCCCGGCTGAGAAGATATATAACAGCTGAAAGCAAAATCAATTGTTAAAAACCGCCGCGATAAATGAGAATGCGGCGATTCTCTATAACCTGAATAAAGCATACCACATTTTGCTGTGGAATGCTATATTCATTTATGACGAAAAATGAGAAAAATGTTTGTAGAACTCGGTGATTCTTACAGGCCCAGCAGGTCCAGGATGTCTTCCTTATCGATGACACCCACGCTGCGGCGGGCTTCCTTGCCGCCCTCAAAGACGATCAGGGTGGGGATGGACGCCACGCGGTACTTGCGGGCCAGTTCCATTTCCTCGTCCACGTTCAGCTTGCCCACGATGGCGCGGCCTTCGGTTTCCTCGGCCACCTCTTCCACCACGGGACCCAGCATGCGGCAGGGCGCGCACCAGGTGGCCCAGAAGTCCACCAGCACGGGCTTGTCGGCAGAGAGCACTTCCTGTTCAAAGTTGGCAACGGTAAAAGTCTTTTCGCTCATGGTTTTCGTTTCCTTTCATTTATTCTTGTTCATCGGATAAACATTCACAACAGCGGTTTTCCAGCGGGGACGGCGGCGGAGCTTTTTATCGATGGCGCGGGCCGCCAGATATCCCAGGGCAAGGCACAGGAGGGCGATGACCGCCGTGACGCCGTCGCTGAGCTTGACAGCGGAGCCCACGCCCAGGCCCAGCAAAAACAGGGCCAGCGGCATGGCGTAGGCCAGCATAGAGGCCTTGAGCATCTGGGCCTCGGGCATCTCCACGTCCACCATATCGCCGATCTCGGCCTGGCCGGTGATGGTCAGCAGCTCTTTCTTGGGCAATAATCCCTTGGCGCAGCCCTTGCAGCCCTCGCAGGCCTCCGGCCTGTCAAAGCACACGCGCAGCTGGTCGCCTTTCTTGTCTTTCACAAAACCCGTGCGGATCATGGTCAATCGCCTTTCTCATTGCATAGTATGCTCGTTTATCATATCACAAATACGCGCATTCGTCCAGTATAAACACGCGATCCGCGGAAATTCCCGTCAGGTGGGCGCAGATCTCGGTCACGTGGCGCGCCTGCTCCGCAGTCAGGATGCCGCCCACGCACACCGTGGCCCCCTCTCCCCGCAGCAAACACACGGTATTCCCGTAGCCCCTGGACAGGAGGGCGTCCTCCACGGCCCGCTCGCTGTCCGCCGTTTCCACCAGGACCCGCAGCTGCTCCGCCGCCCGGTCATCCTGGGCAGCCAGGGCGGACAGGGCCGCCATTTCCTCCCGGCGCTGATTTTCCCGCTGCTGCCGCAGGCCCACGGGCGCGGGCGTGGGCGTAATGGTAACAAAAACCCGCTCCACCGGGATAGCGCTGGCGGGACGGAAGGATTGCCCCCGCAGATAAAAGGCGCTGAGCACGGCGGTCAACAGCAGCAGGGTGATCACAATATGCTCCCGGGGTCGTTTCATGGCGTATCCTCCATTTCCAGCACCAATACGCTGCCGGGAGAAAGCCCCAGCAGCGTTTCCATGGCCTGCGTCAGCCGAAGGCGCACGGCGGCGCTGCCCGCGCCCCGGGCCACCGCCAGCGCGCCGGTGATCTGCCTTTGCGCGGATGCAAATGCGCCGCCGCTTTCAGTGTAATATAGGGTGACCCGCACCTCCCCCGCGCCCTGGATCTGAGACAGGGCCGAGGCGATGCGCCTTTCCTCCGCCGTCATGGTGGGTTCCCCCGTTTTGCCCAGCAGCAAAAAGGCCGCCAGCAGCGCCATCGCCGGCAGCAGCCAAAGAGCGGGCTTCCTTTTCAGCCGATCCAGCCAAAGAGCAGCCGCCGCAGGGCCGTCAGCACGCACAGCATGGCCATGAGGCCCAGGATCGTGTCGCACAGCCTGCGGGTGTGTCCCTCCGGCAGCAGCATCTCGACGGTCATCCTCAGCAGGGACAGCATGCTCACGCTGCGCAGAAAAGCGTTCATAGATCCTCACCTCAGCCCCACCGCCGCGTTGCCCACCGTCAGCATCTGCGCCACCAGCAGCAGGAACATGGCGCCCACCGACAGCTCGATAATGAATAAAAGCATCAGCACCTCCGAAAAGGCATGGATCATGGAGGACAGCCGCTCCTGCACCACAGGCTGGAGCAGGGCCGCGCAACCTCGATAGAGCAGCATGGCGCACAGCGTGCGCAGCATGGGCAGGCCCGCCACCGACAGCAGCAGCGCCAGCCCCGTGATGCCCAGGGCGTTTTTGACAAGCAAAGCGCAGCCCACCAGGGTATCCATGGTATCGGCAAACATGCCGCCCACCACGGGCACCAGATTGTCCACGGCGTATTTTGCCGCCCGGATGCCCACGCCGTCCGCCGCTGCCGCCGCCACCCCCTGCAGGGCGGTGACGCCGATGAATACCGTGAAGGCCACCCCCAGCGTCCAGGAGGCGGCGGAGCGCAGCAGGCTGGCCAGGCGGGACAGGCGCATACGGGGCGACAGATGATCCAGCAGCGTCACCACCGCCGCGCCCAGGGCCAGGCGCAAAGAAACCTGACGCACCAGGGCCGTCATGGTGCCGCTGGCCGCGGAGATGGCGGGCTTGAACAGCGCCGCCCCGCTGGTGGCCCCCACCGCCGCCAGCAGCGTGAGCAGCATGGGAAACAGGGTTTGCATCAATTCCGCCATGTGGGTCACGGCCTGCTCGGCCTCGGCCAGAAAGACGCGCATATCCGCCGCCAGACAGGCCGCCAGCACCAGAAAGCAGGCGTTCTCTGCCATCTGGGAAACTCCGGGATTGCGCGGCTGCAGGGAACCTGCCAGAGCACACAGCAAAGCAGGGGCGATGAGGCCCATGATCCGGGAAAAACTGCTCCGCAGCTCCCCCAGCAGGGCTTCGCCAAGGGCGCGGCCCGCCTGGGCCCCGTCCCACACCGTTTCGCCCTTGGCCAGGCGGATGATCAGCTCCCGCAAGCCGCCTTGGCCGGAAGCCGCCTCCAGCGCGCCGATATCCACCTGCTCCAAGGCCTTTTCGATCCCCGCGTCCAGGCTCTCCGCTTGTCCCACATGAAATACGCAAAAAAGCAGCAGCAGAAAAAAAGCGATCCGCTTCACGCCGTCAATTCCAGGATCATGCTTGCCAGCTGCCGCAGCAGAGGCGCGGACAGGATCACCAGCATCACCTTGGCGGACAGCTCCACCCGCAGGGCGATGCCGTCCTCTCCGGCATCCCGGCAGGCCTGGGCCGCGAATTCCGCCGCGAAAGAAACGCCCAGGAGCTTGAGCATCAGCGTCAGCTGCTCCCGGCCCTCCGGGGCGTAGTCGGCAATGCCCCGCAGCAGCTCCACCGCCTGCCGCAAAGGCTCCGCCAGCGAAAGCAGCAGCACAGCCCCCGCCGCCAGGGAAAAGGCCGTGGCCATGGGCCGATGGGCTGTGCGCAGCGTCAGGGCCATCACCGCGCAGGCCACCGCCGCGCCCAGCAGCTTCCAGAAATCCGCCATCAGTAGAGGCCGAAGATGCTCTGAACGCTGGCAAAGAGCTCTGCCACCAGCGTGACCACCAGCGACAGCACGATCACCAGCCCGGCGATGGTGGTGAGCATGGCCATGTCCTCCCGCCCGGCGCGATTCAGGATCTGCACGATCACCGTCACCAGCACGCCGATGCCCGCGATGCGCAGCAGCTGCCCCACCTGCATGACCCCTCCTCCTTTCAGCACAAAATCAGAAATACGCACACCCCGGCCAATATCCCCAGGGTGAGATAGAGCTTTTCATCCTCCCGGCGCTTCTGATCGCAGCGGGCGCAGAAATCCCCGAAGCGCTCCAGGGCGTAATCGAGGGCCTGGGCGATCTCCGGACGGCTGCCGTGGGCCACCGCCCGCAGGACGTTCAAAAGCACCTGATGTTCCTCGTTTTTCAGGCGGTGATCCCGGGGCAGCGCCGCAAAAAGCGCTTCCGCGTCCGCGCCCTCGGTTTCCACCCGGCGGGCGATGGGCAAAAGACAGCCTGCCTCCGCCGCGCCCGCCCGCAGGATCTGGCCCGCGCTGGACCGGGCGTAGGCACAGGCTGCCCGCATGGACAGCAGGGCCCGCTGCCAGGCCCGCAGGGTCAGCATCCTGGAACGCAGCCGGTATGCCGCCGAGATCCCCAGCATGGCGCACAGCGCCGCTAGGATCAGCGCCCCTGACATGCGGCCTCCAGCACGTCCCGGGCTTCCGCCGCGATGAGCGGACGGCGCTCATGCAGAAAGACCACCCGGGAGATCGCGCCCTCTGTCAAAAGATACCGGATGCCCTGCCGGGCGCACAGCTCCGCCGCGCTGCCCGCGTGCACGGTGGCCAGCACCGGCACACCGCAGGCCGCCGCCTCCCGCACGGCCAGGCATTCCTCGGGACCGTAGAGCTCATCCATGGCCAGCAGTTCCGGGCTCATGGCCCGCAGCAGCCAGCGCAAGCCCTCGGCCTTGGGGCAGCCGTCCGCCACGTGGGTGCGCATGCCCACGTCCAGTTGGGGCACACCGTCCAGGCAGGCGGCTACCTCGCCGCGCTCATCCGCCAATCCCACGGCGAGGCCGCCGTCCGACAGCAGCCGCACCGCGTCCCGCAGCATGGTGGTCTTGCCGCTGCCCGGCCTGCCCGCCGCCAGCACGCCGCCGCCCTTTCGCACGCAGGACGCCAGCGTTTTGCCGCAGCCCGGGATCTCGTGGGCTACCCGGATGCACAGGCTGCCGATGCCCCGGAGGACCAGCCCCTCCGCCTCCCGGATCACCTGGCCGCACAGGCCCATG
Organism: uncultured Eubacteriales bacterium; assembly: GCA_902781945.1. Classification (GTDB taxonomy): domain Bacteria; phylum Bacillota; class Clostridia; order Christensenellales; family Aristaeellaceae; genus SFMI01. The sequence continues at coordinate 74,110 of CACZLE010000002.1, forward strand.
CGATGGCCGTTTTGCAGGGTGATGAAGCCCTCCGCCGTGGTGGCGGGCGACAGCCGCAGCATGCGTCCGCAGAGCCGCTGGGCCGTTTCATAGACCTCAGCGGCGTCCGGAATGTAATCGGAAAGATATTCCTCGTCCGCGCCCTCCACCAGACAGGGACGGCCCGCGAACAGCCGGATATTGCAGGCTTCCGCCAGGGGAAGCGCCTCCAGCTCCTCCCGCAGCCCCTCGGGAAAACATTTGATCATTTCCATGTTCTATATCTATTCTGGCATCGGGCCGGATATTACTCGAACAGCAGGATGCCCAGGCGGCGATACAGGGCCGCGTCCACCATATCCTGATCGGAAAGGCCGTAGGTCCTGCGGGCGGCGATCACCGCCCTGGACATGGCCGGGCCGTAGATGCCGTCGGCACTGCCGTAATAGAAGCCCTGCTGAGCCAGCCGCCGCTGGACCTCGATGACAGCGCTGCACCGATCCCCCGGGCGCAGGGTGCGCAGCCCGTCCCCCAGATTGCCGTAGGGACCGCCCTCGATGACCACCTTGGTCCAGCCGGGAACCTGGGCGTAGAGGGCTTCGGCGTCCTTCACCCGCAGACGGAAGCAGCCGTGGGAGGCGTTGCCGCCGATGGATTCCGGATGATTGGTGCCGTGAATGCCATATTTTCCCCAGGGAACGGACAGGCTGAGGAAGCGGGTGCCAAAGCCGGACATCTCCGTCATGAAGCGCCCGTTGATATAGAAGGCGCCGATGGGCGAGGGCGTCTGCCAGGAGCCCGTGGCGATGGGATAGACGGCCAGGGCCTCCGTGCCCCGATAGAGGGTCAGGCGCTTGCGGTCGATCTCGATGAGGATCCATTTTTGATCGGGCACCCCCGCGGAAACGGTGACCGTCTGCGGCGAACGGCAAAGGAGCAGGCATGCCATCGCCAAGCAAAGACATAAAAAAAGCCGCCGCATCTCCTTCACCTCAAGGGAGGATATGCGGCGGTACGATGGATCATGCCCTCATTCCACAGGCAGACCGTTTTCTATTTTCACAAAACCGGAGTTCAAAAAGCTCCGGGGCAGATTCTGCATGTTCTTGACTTCCTTGGGATAGATCAGCTTGTTCCAAACTCGCTGCCGATCCGCCGTTTCCGTCAGCTCATAGGGGCGGTAATCTCCCCGCCCCGTGGTGACGCAGGGGATCACACGCAAGCCCGTCAGCACGGGGCCGTTTTCGCCGATCTCGTATTCCGTCTGGAAGATGCCCGTGTCCCGGTCCACCTTGGAGGACATGGTGCCAAAGGTGAAATTGCCGGTGGAATAGAGGATGACCCCGCCGTGATAGAACTGCACGGGCTGGAGCACGTGGGGATGATGGCCCCACACCACGTCGGCGCCCAGATCGATGACATTGCGGGCAAAGCCGAACTGCCAGGATTCGGGCAGAGCATGGGTCTCCTTGCCCCAATGCAGGGCCACCACCACCAATTGGCAGCCCTCGCCCCGCAATTGCTCGATGCGCTGGCCGATGAGCTTAAGATCGCTGTCCTGGGGATAGGCGAAACCCAGGGCTCCGATCATCACGCCCTGGACCTCCGCCATCATCAGCAGGTCCTGGCCCTGGGTCTTGTTGCCCACATACACGCTGCCAAAGTGCGGGATGCCAAAGGCATCCAGGGTCGTCATGGTGTCCTGGTAGCCCTCCAGATGGAAATCGAAGCAATGGTTGTTGACGGTGTTCAGGGCGTCGACGCCGGAATACAGCAGCGCCTCGGCATAGCGGGGCGCGCCCACCAGCGGGTACATTTTGTCCACGTGCCTGGTGCGCTCGGTGAATACCACCTCCAGATTGGCGAAGGTGAAATCATCCCTGGCCAGATATTCCCGCACCAGAGAAAAGGGCCAGTCCATGCCGTTGTGATCCAGCATCCAGGTATAGCCGTTTTCGTCGCCCTTGTTCTGGATGGCCTCGCCGATGCTGCAATCCCCGAGGAAGGACAGGGTAAGGGTCTCCCCCAGCGCCAGGGCGGGCAGGCAAGCGATCAGGCACAGCAGGGACAGGAGCCGAAGCAGTTTCATGGGGTTCCTCCAAGCAGTTTTTGGTTATTATAACAGCTTTTTGCTCTTTTGTCGATCCAGCAGGGTCTGGGCCATATCGGGCGCCTGCGGTGTTTCCTTGGGCTTTTCCTGTTTTTTCGGTTTAACAGTTTCCTTCTTCTCCCGGGCCGCGAAGCGCTTCGCCAGGGCCGCGTCCCAGCCCAGCCGCCGGGCGGCGATATCCAGCAGGAGCAATGCCAGCGCCGCAAGCAGAAGCGGCTGCGTCAGCTCCACGCGATGATAGGCCCGCTGACCCGCCTGGGACAATAGCTCCGCCGGATCGGTCAGCACGCGGCCTCCCGTGGCGGCGGCCAGGGTTTGCAATACGCCGGTCTCCCGGTTCTGGCGGATGTCGTATTCCGTAGAATAGCCCGCCACCGCGCCGCCCTCCATGAGGCGGATCAATTGGCCTTCCGCGTCCCGCTGCGCCACCTGCAGGGCATACGCGCCGATTTCCGAAGCGGAAAGGGAGCCTGTATAGACGCCCTGGGCGGTTTCGGTGAGCGTCAGCCGCTCCTGCGTGCCATCCGGACGCAGAGCTGAGGCTTCGGTCCGCAAACCGCTGCCGCCCTCGGGTGCGGTATAGGAAATGCGCAGGGTATCGCCGGTGCGCTCCGCCGCGATCTCGCCCTGCTGCTGGGTGGCGGGCAGCACGAAGGCAGCCATGCCCCCATAGAAGGCGGCGGCCTGATCCCAGGCCAGCAATTCTCCCGTCCAGGCGCCCCGGCTATCCCCCATGAAACACAGCACCCGGCCCGCGCCATACTGCCACCAGGCCAGGATGGGGTCCTCCCGGTCACTGACCAATTCCACCGTGGCCAGGGGCTTTTCCGCCGCGGCCAGATAGCCGGTCATCCGGGGAAAACCCGGGAAATCCGTCAGCACGGATTGATGAGTAATTATGGGCGTAAAGGTGCGGTTTTGCACATAGGAGCCGGAGACCAGATAGGTTTCCTTGGTGAAGATCTTGGGGAGATTGTCAAACTCATTGGCGGCATAGGCCCGCCCGTTGCCCGTCTGGGCCAGGGAGCGCAGCAGCCGCTGATTGGCTCCGCTGCCCACCGCCACGGTGGTCAGCGTGATGCCCTCCGCCGCCATTTGCCGCACCAATTGCTCATAGCCGCTGTCCCCCGCCTCGCCGTCGGTGAGAAAAATGACGTGCTTCTGGGCGGCGTCGCTGGCTGTCAGGGCATGGAGGGATTCGTACATGGCCGTATAGAATTCCGTGCCGCCGCCGGGCCGGATGGTGCCGATGGCGCTCTGGATGGCGGCTATATCCTCCACATTTTGCAGGGGGACCACCCATTTGGCCGCGTCGTCAAAGGCGATAACGCCCACCTGGTCGTTGTCCGTCAGCACCTCGCAGGCCCGCATGGCGGCCTCCTTGGCAAGCTCCAGCCGGGTGGTGCCAAACATGCCCTCGGTCATGCTGCCGGATTTGTCAATGACCAGCATCAACGCCAGGGAGGGCAGATCCAGCTTGCTGCGCACGTCGATGGTGACGGGCAGCATATCCTCCAGCTCCGTGCCCCGGTATCCGCCCAGGGCATAGCTGCTGTCGCCGCCGATCACCGCAAGGCCCCGGCCCAGGGTCCTGACGGCGGTATCCAGGGCCCGCCATTGACTTTCATCCGCCGCGTCATGATCCACATTCACCAGCGCCACGGCGTCGTAGGCCCGCAGCTGCTCGGCGCTGGCGGGCAATTGGGAGGGCAGGATGGTTTCGTAGTCCATGGCTGCGGCGGTCAGCAAAGCGGCCATTTCGCTGCCCTCGCCGGGCCTTCCCTCCACCAGCAGCAGACGGGGCGTGCCCGCGATGCGGATGTAGCCGCTCAGGCTGTCGTTCTGGCTACGCTCGTCCCCCTGGGCCACCAGCCGGGCCTCGTAGGTCACGGTGCCCGAGGCAGCCGCCACATCCCGGAAAACGAAGGTGTTTTCGCCCTTGCGGAGCTGGACGGAGCGCGTGTCCACCGGGGTTCTGTTTTGATAGAGCACCAGGGTGGCCGGGGTATCCAGCAGCGCGTCCACCTGCACCGTGACGGAAAAGGCCTGACCCGCATAGGCGGTGGACGGTAGTGAAACGGCGGTGACCTGGGCGTCGGGCACCTGATCGGGCGCGAAGGGCAGCACATCCACAGGAATGCCCCGGGCCGCCAGAGCTTTGGCCTGGGCGGAGACATCCCCCGTCAGTCCGTCGGAGAGCACGGCGATCCGCCCGCCCGCGTCCGAGGGCAGCAGGGCCCCCGCCAGGGAAAGGGCTTTATTGAGATCGGTATTCCGGGCGTCCACCGCCGTGCGCACCCCATGGTAAGTGGGCGTGTCGGACAGGGGCGCTTCCACCATGGCATTGCCGCCAAAGGCGATGACGCCCACGTCCAGATCGGCGTTCTTCCTGCCGATGGCCGTCTGGATAGCCTGGGTCATGGCCTCCTGATGGACGCGGGCGGAATCCGAGGCGTCGGCCAGGATCCACACGGCGCTGTTGCCCCCGGCCATGCGGACGGAGGGCGCGGACAGGGCCAAAACGCACAGGGCACAGAGCAGGCTGCGCAGGATCAACGATATTCTGCGGTTTTTGCGGCGCAGGAACCAGACCGCCGCCAGGCAGACAGGCAGCAGCAGGAGCAGCGCCGGGCGCAGGCATTCAAGCGACACGGCGGCTCACCTCCCATTCCACCAGGGCCAGCGCCAGGAAGGCCAGCAGCACCCAGGGGGTCAATTCGCGGCCCGCGTCCCGGACGGTATTGAGATCAATTTCGGAGGCTCCGCCGCCGATCTGCCGCAGGTCGCTTTCCCCCGGGTCCATATGCAGGGTGAACCGCGCCACGCGCTCCGCCCCGTCGGCCACGCGGTAGCGGACCGTATATACGCCCTGCTCCCAGGAATCCGCGGCCAGCCGTCCGCTGGGGGTGACGACCTGGGCGTCAGCGGGCACATTCAGACTGTCGCCGCAGACGCCGTCCGGGAAGGACTGGCGGGCGTCGGGCAGCAGGAAGCCCAGCAGATTTTGCATCAAAATGGGAAAATCCCCCTTCATGGGCAGATTGCTGTCGTGCAGATCGAAGCCGATCACCGCCGCCCGGCGGTTTTCCGCCTCCGTCACAGCGATCAGGGAATCGCCGCCGATGCGAAGAACGGCGTCGCCGCCGGTCAGGGGCGTATAGGCCCGCAGGGCGATATCCTCCAGGAGCAGATGGGCGGTCAGGCTCTGGGCTCTGCCGGAAAGACCGGCGCGGATGGCGGAAGCCGGTTCGGTTTTATCGCCGATGCCGATATCCAGCACCTGCCGATCCGGGGCCACGCACAGCAGCGTCCCCTGGGCGGGCAAGCTTTCCGGCAATGTGCCGTCGAAAATATACAGATCGATATTTTCCAGAGAGGCCGCCTCCGCCGCGGTGGTGCGCAGCAGGGTCAGGTCGTCCCGCAGGGACAGGGCCTTTTCCAGAAACACGTTGTCCCCGCACAGGGCCGCGCGATAGGTCCCTTTCTCCCGGGCGGCATACCAGCGCTCGTTATCCGTCAGCAGCGCGTCCGCTTCCTGGATATGCACCCGCACGGTTTGGGCGTTCTCGGGAACGGACAGCAGGGCGGAGCGCACCTCGTCGGCCTCCAGCGCCACGGTCACGGCGTCGCACAGCGCGCCGTCGGCCTCGCATTCCAGGGTGACGGTGGCGGCGTCGCCGTAATTGGCCACGCGAACAAAGGCCTGGCCGTTTTGCACGGACAGGGACAGAAGCGCCCGGTTGCTCTGGGGCGTGCCCACCGGGATCACCTGGGCAGAATCGGAAGCGAAGGTATCCGAAAATGCCAGGATATTGAGCCCTTCGATATCCCGGCCCATGGCCTGGGCCAGGGACAGGGCGGCGTCCAGGTCAGCCCCGCCGTTGCGGGCAGTTAAGCCATGAATGACGCTGCGCACGCGGCTGAGATCCCCCGAGCGGGACAGGGCGATTTCCGCCTCGCGGCTGGCGGTGAGCACGGTGACCCGGTCTCCCGCTTTCATGCCGTCGATCAGGTTCAGCGCCCGTTCCTTGGCCTGCTCCAGGCGTCCCTCCGCCTGCATGCTGGCGGAGAGATCAAAGATCATGACGGTTTCCCCCTGCACACCGCCAGAGATTGCAGGCCGCATGAGGGCCAGGGTGAGCAGGATCGCCAGGGCCATTTGCAGGAAATACAGGATATTCTTTTTGAGCTTTTGGAAGGGCTTCATGGCCTGCTGCTCCGCCAGCGCCCGCTGCCACAGGAGCAGGCTGGGCACCCGCACCGTTTCGCTGCGGCGCTTCAGCAGATACAAAGCCGTGATAACGCCCAGGCTCACAAAGCCCCAGGCTCCCGCCGGAAAAAGAAAATGCATTTTGTCTCCTTATCCGATGAGCCCCGCCGCGGCCAGGGCGCGCAGGGCCTCCTTTTCCACATCCACATCCGAAAGCAGCCGCAGATATTGCATGCCGCGGCTCCGGCAAAAGCCCTCCGCCCCGTGGAGCAAGGCATGCAAGGCCTTCTGATAGGCCGCCAGCAGATCAACCGAGGCCGTCAGCTCCCGTTCCTCCCCCGTTTCGCTGTCCCGGAGGCGCACCATGCCCTCCAGCCGCGGCTCCATCTCCCAGGGGGAGAGCACGTGCAGCAGGGACGCCTCCTGCCTGCGGTATTGCAGGGATTGAAGGGCCTTTTCATAGCCGTCCGGGCTCATGAGATCAGTGATCAAGATCGCCATACCGCGATTTGCCAGCGGCACCCGAGGCACGGCCTGGCAGAGCTTCAGCTCACCGGCAGGCTGCAATTCCCGCAAAAACTCCGCCGCCTTCAGCATGCCCGTCCGGCCCGACAGGGCGGGCGAGGGCCGGATCTCGCCGTTCAGGGTCGCGATGGTCACCCGATCCCCGCCCCGCAAAGCCAGATAGGCCAGCATTTGGGCCAGGTTTTGGGCCAGTTCAAACTTGCCGTCCGCCGCCATGGAGGCGCTGGCGTCCAGCAGGATATGCACGTGAGTCTCTTGCTCCTCCATGAAGAGCTTCAAAAACAGCCGGTCAAAACGGGCATAGGCGTTCCAATCGATGCGGCGCAGATCGTCCCCCGGGGCGTATTCCCGAAAATCGGAAAACTCCACCGAGGTGCCCAGCGCCCGGGACCGCCGCAGGCCTCCGGCCCCGCCCTGCGCCGGAGCGCGGAAGGCGAGCCGCAAGGCGTCGAGCTTTTGCAGAAAGGCTTCGTTCAGCATTTATCCCAGCAGCTCCTCGATGATATCGTCCGCCGTGCGGCCCTGGGCCATGCCTTCAAAGTTCAGGGCGATGCGGTGGCGCAGGGCAGGCTTGGCCAGGGCCTTGATGTCCTCGAAGGCCACGTTGAAGCGGCCCTCCGACAGGGCCCGGACCCGGGCGGCGGAAATCAGCGCCTGGGCGGCGCGGGGGCTGGCCCCGAAGCGCAGGAAATCCCGAGATATGGCGGGGCTGGTCTCGATTTCCGGATGAGTGTTGAGGATCAATTGCAGGGCGTACTGCTGCACGGCCTGGGCCACGGGCACGGACTGGGAAACAGCCCGCAGGCGCAGGATATCGTCGCCATTGGCCACGGCCTCCGCCTGGCGCTCCTGGCCGGTGGTGGTCAGATTGACGATGGCATCCAGCTCGGACAGCGTGGGGAAGGGCACCAGGAGCTTGAGCAAAAAGCGGTCCAATTGGGCCTCGGGCAGCGAATAGGTGCCCTCCTGCTCCACGGGATTCTGGGTGGCCAGCACAAAATAAGGCTCCCGCATGGGCCAGGAAACACCTGCCACGGTGACGGCGTGCTCCTGCATGGCTTCCAGCAAGGCGCTTTGGGTTTTGGGCGTGGCACGGTTGATCTCGTCCGCCAGCACGATGGAGGCGAACAGGGGGCCGGGCTGAAAGCGGAAGGCGTTGCCGGATTCCGTTTTTTCGATGATGTTGGTGCCGGTGATGTCCGCGGGCATCAGATCCGGGGTGAACTGGATGCGGGAAAAGGGCAAATCAAATACCCGGCTCAGCGTGCGCACCAGGCGGGTTTTGCCCAGGCCGGGCACGCCCTCCAGCAGCACGTTGCCCCCCGCGATCATGGCCAGCACCAGATGGCCCACCACCTCCTGCTGGCCCACGATCTCCTTGGCGATCTCGCGGTGGATCTTTTCCACGGTATCCCGGAAGGACAGGATTTCCTGTTCAGTTGCCATAGCTCATTCTCCTTTATTCTGTCAATGCGCTGAAATAATCGGCCACCCATTGCTGGGCATAGCCCGGCAGCGCGGCCTCCTGGGCCCGTTGCACGGCGGCGGCCTGGTATTCCCCCACCACCCGGTCGTAGGGAATGCTGCCCGCTGTGCTGCCCAGGCCGGGCGACAGGGTCAATTCGCTCATCTGCGCGTTTTCATCCACTCTGCCGGTGCTCTGGGTGATTTCGCCGCCATCTCCCAAACGGGTGGGATCATAGATCTGCTCGTATTCTCCCAGATGATAGCGGCCCTCCCGCCCTCCAGCGGAGGCGCTTTGCTTGCCGCCGGGACTGCCAATGCCCGCGTCCTCATTGGTGCTGCCCTGACCGGCTCCGCTGCCCGCGCCTTGGCCCTGGCTCTGACCGCTGCCGCCTTGTCCTTGGCCCTGACCTTGGCCTTTGCCCTGGCCCTGACCGCCCAGGGCCGCGGACTTGGCGCTCTGCATGGCTGCGGAGGCTGCGCTAAGAGAAGACAATTGGCCCAGCGCCTGAGCGGCCTGGGCGTCATTGCCGGAGGCCAGGGCTTGGGCGGCGGCCTGCAGGACGGAGGCAGCCGCGGCGCTGGCGGACTGCTGGGACGCCTGGTTCAAGGCGTCGCTGTCCACGCCCTCCAAGGCCTGCTCCATGGCGGACAGATCGCCTGCCTCCAGGGCTTCGGCCAGGGCGTCCAGGCCCGCTTGCCCCAGGGCCTCAGAGGCAGCGTTCCGGGCGTCGCTGAGCAGCTTTTCCATGCGCTGCTGGGCCTGGCTTACCTGCGTCAAGGCCTCCCGCTCATCCCGGGCCTGGCGGGTCTGACGGGCCAGATCTCCCAGGAGCCTGCGAAGCTCCTGCACGGTCTGTCTGTCCAGCGCACTTTCCTCCAGCTTGTCCGCCGCTTTTTCCAGGGCCTCGGCGGGCTTTTCCAGCTTTTGCCGCAGATCGGCCCGCTGGCGCAGAACGGCGTCCTGGGGATTGGGAATGAAAAACAGGACCAGCGCCGCCGCGAAACACGCGCCTGCGGCGATCAGAGGTTTAGCGAATATGCGCACAGGAATGCGCGGCATGGTTTGCAGATGCGTTATGGCATCCTGGCGCTGGAGCCGGGCCATGTCGTCCTGCTGGTCCCGCAGGGACCAGGCGGTCTGGGCGCGCTCCTTCAGGCCGTTGCCGTCGGCAATCCGCGCCGCCTGCATATAGGAAACCGGCCACAGCAGGCCCACAAACAGGCCGAGAAAGGGAAGCGCAAGTCCCGCAAGGAACCATGCATCTCTTTTTTCCCACGGAAAAAAGAAAGAAAGGACCAAGATCACCACCGAAAAGGCTGTCTGCGCCAGCAGGCCCCAGCAAAGGCCAGTTAGCCCATGCTGGAGCCGGACGCGCCGACGGACGGGCGAAAGGGCTTTTTTCATGCCTTTGATCCCCTCCGGCGAGGCCGCACAAAGCAGGCGGCCAGGAGATTGAGGATCAGCCCCGCCAACGCCATAAAGCCCATGCAGCCCCAGGCCATGCCGTTAAAATCCAGATAGTCGAACATCTCGTAGAAGGTATAAGAAAAGCTGCTCAGCGTGCCGCGCAGCAGACCGGTCTGACTGATCAGCAGGGACACCAGGCCCAGGAAGGGGTTGAACACGAAACTGACCAGGCGCAGCTTGCCCACTTCGCCGCCAATGACAGCCGTAGGGCCTGCGTAATAACTGCTGTACATGCTCTCATACGCGCGGCCCGCGTTGCCGATATCCCGGATGAGGGGCAGCAATGTGACCAGGCCGATGGCGAACACCGCCAGATAGCTGACCACCGTGGCGGCCACCGTGCGGCGCAGGAGGGAGGAGCACAATAAGCCCACGCTGAGCATGGCGAAGGCCGTCACAGCCAGAAACAGCAGGCCCACCAGCACCTGGCTGAGGGTCATGCTGCCGGTGATCAGCACCAGGCACATGACGGGCAGGGTGGCCACCACCAGCAGCACCATCAGGCCCAGGCTTTCCAGCAGCTTGCCCAGCACGATGCGCAGGCTGCCCGTATGGGTGACCAGCAGCAGATCCAGGGTTTGACGCTCCCGCTCGCCGGAGATGGAGCCCGCCGTCATGGCCGGAGTGACCAGGATCAGCAGGAAAAACTGAAAGATCATCATGACCACATAGCCCTCCTGGGCGGCGGCCATGGTGTAGATGGATAGCGTATCCCCCAGAAAGCTGTGGAAGGACACGGCCAGCCCGAAGATCAGCACCGCCAGGGCGTAGAGGGTCAGCAGCCACGCCGTGCGGGCCGAGCGCATGCGCCGCCGGGCCGAGAAGGCCAGGATGGGATTAACCGTCATCGCGGGTCACCTCCATAAACACCTTTTCCAGATTCATGGGCGGGCGGTGGAAATCCATCACGGGCACGCCCGCGCGCAGAAGCTTGCGCAGCATGTCCGCGGCACCCTGCTCGTCGCCCTCATAGGCCACGGACAGATCGCAGCCTTCCCCCCGGGTGATGCCGGTGACGCCGGGGAACTGGCGCAGCTCCTCCGCCGCCGCCTGCAATTGGCTTTCGTCCTGCTGGGGCAGCAGGCGGATCTCCACGGCGGCCTGGCCCCGCATCTTGCGGGAAAGGGCCTCCACCGTGCCGGAAAACACCAGGCTGCCATGATCAATGATGGTGAGGGAATCGCACATTTCGGACAGCTCCGGCAGGATATGGGAGGAGATCAGCACCGTTTTGCCCATTTCCTTGAGGGTGCGCAAGATGCCCTTCATCTCCGCCCGTGCCCGGGGGTCCATGCCGGAGGCGGGCTCGTCCAATATCAGCAGGTTGGGATCATGGATCAGGGCGTGGGCCAGGCACAGCCGCTGCTTCATGCCCCGGGACAGGGAATCCACATACACGTCCCGCTTGTCCTGGAGGTTCACCAGTTCCAGCAGTTGATCGATCATCCGCATGCGCTGGGCGTAGGAGAAGCCGTAGCACCGGGCGTAAAAATCCAGATACTCCCAGCTTTTGAGGTGATCGTACACGCCGAAGAAATCCGGCATATACCCCACCAGCTGACGGACCTTTTTCGGCTCCTTCACCACGTCCACGCCCTCGATGGCGGCTGTGCCGGAGGTGGGCAGAAGCAGGGTGGCCAATATGCGCATGGTGGTGGTTTTGCCCGCGCCGTTGGGGCCCACGAAGCCGTGCAGCTCGCCGCCGCCGATTTGCAGCGTCAATTTATCCAGGGCCGTAAATTGCCCGTACACCTTGGTCAGATCCTTGATATCCAGCATTATTTGGCCCTCCCTTCCAGCGACAGGCCAGGATTGTAGATTTCGCCCGTGTTGACGGCGTTATAGGGCGTCAGCCGCAGGAACAGGCGGCCCGCGTCATCCAGGCTTTCCAGGATGGCCGCCGCAGGCAGGGAAGCCGGGAAGCCGCTGTAATTGATTTCCTGCCAGGCGCCCCGGCTGCTGTTGTACAGCTGCAAGCGGGCCTGGGCGCCATAGCTTTCGCAATGGAAGGAAACAGCGGTCAGATCCACATTGTGAAGATCCAGATCCTTGATTTCGCCCAGGGCGAAGCAAAGCACCGGCTCGTCCCGCAGGGGGAAATAGGCGTCCGTCAGCGCAATGCCGTTGCTGACGGGATTCTGGGCCGCCGTCACCTCGGCGTAATAGGCCGGGACCATGCCCGGGGTCAATTTGACGATGCCGCTCTCGCTGACGGCGCGGTAGCCGATCCGCACGTCGATCACGGCCCCGTAGGCCCGGCGGCGGATGGGCTCGCCGTTCATCTCAAAGACGGGCATGGGGGTCTGGTCGCTGAAGGTGACATAGCGGAAGGGCGCGTTACCCCAGGTATTGGAGCAGCTTTGGATCAGGCTGTTTCTCACCTCGTCCTCCGGGGTGACCGGGCGGGTCAGCCCGCCGTTGGCGTCCCGGGGGCCGTAGATCGCCGCGTCGATGATGTTGTACACGCCCATGTTGGCGTTCTTGACCAGCTCGCCCTCGTAGACGTTATAGTCGTTGGGATCGGCTTTTCGGCCAGGGTTTTCCAGGATGGCGAAGGACGCGCTCTCCCCCGGCTGCAATTGCGGCACCCAGCAAAAGCCCAATTGGGTGATCACAAAGCCCGGGTCCAGCGTCAAGTCGCTGCCGTTTTCCACCGTGCCGTGGAGACCGTCCCCCTCCCACCAAACAGTGGAACGGATGGGATAGCTGCGCTCCTCCGCCGGGGTGAGCGTCAAGGTCTGCACCTCCCAGGGCGCGGTCTCGGGCAGGGTCAGAGTCATCTGATCGCCGTAAGAATAGGTATAGCGCAGGGTCGGCACGATCTCCGCCTGCTGCTCGTCGTCCATATCGTTATAATAGCCGTAATCGGTATTGCCGGGCAGGATGCTGTCCCCCGAGGCCACGGACAGGGTCAGGGGCGAACGGGCCGCCGAGGCCACGCCTGCCTGCACCTGGCTTTTGGACGCGCCGCTCTCCGACACCTGGATGCGGGCATAGGCCGCCACGGCAGGTCTGCCCAATTGCATGCCCCGGCTGAGGCTCAGGGTGATGACGGCGGAGAGCAGGCTCAAGGCGGGCACCGTGACCCACATCCATTCCCGCTTGTCCAGTTTTTTGAGGATCAGATAGCTGCCAATGCCGGACAAAACCACAAAGCCGCCGATGAGCAGCACCACCAGCAGCACGCTGTCCGGATTCTCCATGGGCAGCTTCCGCAGCAGCCAGGAATCCACATAGGCGTTATCGCCGGTATCGTAATAATTCTGGATATGGCGCACCACCTGCTGATAGAGGGTCTGATCGAAGGTGAGCAGCACCCGCTGCCAGAAGCCGTTCATGCCGCTCCAGGCGGACAGAGGCCGCTCCGACAGGGAGAAGGCCGCGGTGTAGATAACGCCGTTTTCCACGGCGCAGCGGTCCAGCAGGGCCGTGCCGTTCAATTCCATCACGGCGTTCCGGCTGCCGCGCAGCTCGGAGAGCATGACGGCGCCGTTCAGCGCGGACTGGCCCACAGGCGCGAACTGGCCCTGGGACAGCCCGGCGATCAGGGCGCGGTCCAGATGCTCCGCCTTGGAGGGCGTGCCGGTCAGGATGCCGGTATAGGCCATCAAGCCCCGGAAGGTGGATATGCCCGACGAGCCTCCGCCCGCCAGCACGATGCCGCCCTGGCGCAGCCATTGATCAAAGGCCGTGCGCTGGCGGTCCGACAGGGTGGAAAGGTCAAAATCGTCGATGGCCAGGATGGGGAAGGCGCGCAGCAGCTCCACGGTATCCGGAAAGGTTTCCGCGTCCAGAGCCAGGGTTTGCCAGGTTTCGCCGCGCATCAAGGCATCGCTGCTGGAATTGATGTTCAGATACCGCATGGACTGGGGCTGGGAAGACAGCAGGCCCACCAACAGGGTATCGGGCGACACGGTCTTCTGGGGCCTGACCGAAACCGAGGCCGCCGCTTCCCCGCCGGACAGCGCCTCCACGGTGAAGGCAGCCTGCTTGTAGGTGATATTGATGGGCAGGGTCAGACGCATTTCCGCGCCGCCCGCCAGAAAAACAGGATATTCGTAGCGGTCATACTGGCGGTCATTGCGGCTGACGTTCACCGCCACCGTAAGATCTTCGTCCGCCCCGTCGTTCTTCAACACCACCCGCAGCGGCATGGCGCGGATATATGTAACGGTGTTTTCATAGCCCAGCTCCGCCTCCAGGCTGATCTCCGCCCAGGCGGCGCAGGTCAGCAGCAGGACGCACAGCGCGCAGGCCATCAAAAATCTGAGCAGCTTCATGTTGCCCTCCTTGAAAAAAGTTTCCAACTATATAGACGCGGAAGCGGGCATTTTCTATCCCGCCTCGCAAAATAATTTTTTTATCATCCTCTTCTGAAAAGAACCGGTAAGCGCACGCCTGCCGGTATTTGCTTAAAACGAAAAGACATATTTGAGTCCCAGCTTTTTGAGGGTGCCGATGCTCATTTCGGCGGCCTCCAGGGGCGTGCGGCCCACGGATTCGTCCTGCTCTACGATCACCCACTGCGCGCCAGCGTCAATGGCGGCATTCACCACGGCGGCGGCGTCCTGGCAGCCATAGCCGAAGGGCCGGAACTCAAAGGCCACCCCGGCGTTCTGCTTTGCTTCCTCCTGACCCAGCAGGCCATAGGGCGCGGCCCCGCCTTCCCGGCGGCCCACATAATCCTTGAGGTGCACCACGGGCGCGCGGCCCGCGTACTTGCGCAGATAGGCGCAGGGGTCCTCCCCCGCGTACTTGACCCAGCAGGTGTCGATCTCGGTCTGGAGGATCTCGGGGCAGATGGCCTCATAGAGGAAATCCAGGCCGTACATGCCGCTGAAGGGCGCGAACTCGAAATCGTGGTTGTGATAGAGCAGCTGGATGCCGTTTTCCCGGCACATACGTCCAAAGGTATGGATGGCGCGGATGACGCTGGCAAAGCCCGGCGTGCCGGGGCGGCGGTCATCCATCAGATAGGGCACGGCGATATACTGGCAGCCGATGGCCTTATGGAAATCGATGGTGCCCTGCATGTCAGCCTCGATGAGATGCAGGCCCACATGGCTGGACACGGCCTTGAGGCCGGTTTCCTGGAGCATGGCGCAGATTTCTTCGGCGCTGTGGCCGTAGAAGCCCGCGAATTCCACGCCGTCGTAGCCCTGGGCGGCCAGGGTGCGAAGGACGGACAAAAGATCCTGCTCCGCCTCCCGGCGGGCGGAATAGAGCTGATAGCCGATGGGAAGCTTTTTCATGGCGGCACCTCAGTATTCAAAGGTCACGGGCTTGCCGGTTTTGGCGGAATCATAGATGGCCTCCAGGATGCGGGTGACCACGATGGCCTGCTCGGGCTTGACCACCACTTCGCCCTTGCCCCGCACGGCGTCGGTGAACACTTTCTGCTCAAAGACGTTGGGATCGTCGCCCGTGCCTTCGTAGAAGTCCACGCCGCCCGCGCCCAGGGCCGGGGTTTCGGTATACTGACGGCCATGCTTGACGCCGTTGATGTGCAGTTCCTTATTGTGCATATCCGCGCCGGCCTTGGTGCCGCACAGCATGGTGCGGGCTTCCTCGGTATCCAGGGTGTTGAGAGCCCAGGAGGCGTTCAGCTCGATGGTGGCGCCGTCCTCCATGACGATGAAGCCGAAGGCGCTGTCCTCCACGGTGAACTTTTCGGGATCCCAGTCGCCCCAGGCGTTGCCGGTCTCGGAGTCCTTGTTCAGCTTGTGATACACGGTGCCCATGACGGTCTTGGGACGGTAGTTGTTCATGCACCACAGGGTGAGATCCAGGGCGTGGGTGCCGATATCGATCAGGGGACCGCCGCCCTGCTCATATTCGTTGAGGAATACACCCCAGGTGGGCACGGCGCGGCGGCGAATGGCGTTGGCCCGGGCAAAATAGACCTCGCCCAGCACGCCCGCGTCGCATTCCTTTTTCAGATACTGGCTGTCGGGGCGATAGCGGCCCTGATAGCCGATGGTCAGGATCTTGCCGGTCTCCTTGGCGGCGTCCAGCATCTTCTGGGCCTCGGCGGAGTTAATGGCCATGGGCTTTTCGCACATGACGTTCTTGCCCGCATGCAGGGCGTCCACGGTGATGAAGGAATGGCTGCGGTTGGGGGTGCACACATACACGCAATCCAGATCCAATTTGAGCAATTCCTTATAATCCACAAACACCTGAGCGTCCGGGGCGCCGTACTCGGCCTTGGCCTTTTCGGCCCGCTCCACGATCAGGTCGCAGAAGGCCACCAGGTCCACGCCGCCCAGCGCCTTGATGGCGGGCATATGCTTGCCGTTGGCAATGCCGCCGCATCCGATGATACCAGCCTTTAAATTCTCCATGTTCACGCGTCTCCTTTCGGTGATCAGACAAAATAACAAGATATGCCTATTATAGCCTATCCGGCCCCTTCTGTCGAGACGGAACGCGCAAAATATTATTGCCGGGAAAGCCGGATGCTGGTATAATGTTGCAAATGAAAAAATGGAGGCAACGTCATGGAATACACCGAGATCAACGCCGCCACCATCGACCGCTGGTGCCGGGAGGGCTGGGAATGGGGAAAGCCGCTGTCCAAGGAAAAATATGAGGCCGCGAAGCTCGGTCAATGGGATGTATTGCTGACCCCCACACGGCCCGTGCCCCATGGCTGGTTTGGCGGTGATATCCGCGGCAAGCGCCTGCTGGGCCTGGCCAGCGGCGGGGCTCAGCAGATGCCGGTGTTCGCGGCGCTGGGCGCGGACTGCGCGGTGCTGGATTACAGCGAAAGCCAGATCGAAAGCGAGCGGGAATACGCCGCGCGGGAGGGCTACGCCATCGATATCCTCCGGGCGGACATGACCAAGCCCCTGCCCTTTGAAGATAACAGCTTTGACATCATCTTCCATCCCGTGTCCAACTGCTATGTGCGGCAGGTGGAGCCCATCTGGCGGGAATGCGCCCGCATCCTCAAAAAAGGCGGACGGCTGCTGGCCAGCTTCGACAACGGCGTCAACTACCTGGTGGGCGAGGACGAGGAACGCATCATCCATAAGATGCCCTTTGATCCCCTGAGCGATCCGGCGCTGATGGAGGAATGCGTGCGGGATGACGTGGGCGTGCAGTTTTCCCACACCTTTGAGGAGGAACTGGGCGGCCTGCTGAGAGCGGGCTTCCGGCTGTGCGACCTGTACGAGGACACCAACGGCGTCGGGCGGCTGCATGAGCTGAACATCAACACCTTTATGGCGGTTTTGTGCGTCAAGGAGTAACAATATGCAATTCGGAATGCCTTTTTTGCTGGAAAACGACAGCGTGGAAAGCGCCGCCGCCCTGGGGGCGGAATTGAAGCTGGACTTTGTGGATCTGAACATGAGCTTTCCCCTGTGCCAAGCGGAGTATCTGTCCGCCGAGAAGCTGAACGCCCTGCGGGAGAAATATGGGATCTATTTCACCTTCCATCTGCATGAGGAGATGGACCCCTGCACCTTTAACACCCCGGTGCGGAAGGCCTGGCTGGCGGTGGCGAAGGAAGCCATTATCCTGGCCCGGCAGGCGCACATGCCCACGGTGAACCTGCATTGGCTGCGGGGCGTGTATGTGACGCTGCCGCACACGCGGGATTTTCTGTATCACCGCTATCGGGAAGAATATCTGCGCAATACCCTGGCCTTCCGGCAGATCTGCGAGGAGGCCAGCCAGGGGCAGGTGACCGTGTGCATCGAGAATACGGAAGAAGGCGGCTGGGAGCCCCATCGGCAGGAGAGCATCGGGCTGCTGCTGGAATCCCCCGTGTTCGGCCTGACCCTGGACGTGGGCCACAACGCCCTGTCCAGATACGCGGACGAGCCATTTTATCAGCGCCACGCGGACAAGCTGCGCCACATGCACCTGCACGACGCCACGGAAAGGCAATGCCACATGCCCCTGGGCGCGGGAGAACTGGATGTCGCCGGGCTGATCCGCCGCGCGGAAAGTGCCCACGCCCGGGCTGTGCTGGAGATCAAGACCGTGGCCGCCCTGCGGGACAGCGTGCAATATCTGAAAGATCGAGGGCTGTATGATGCATGAGCTGACGGAACGGCTGCTGGCCCTGCGGGACGATAAAAACGCCGATTTTCAGCACCGTATCCTGCCCACGCTGAACCGGGAAAGCATCCTGGGCGCGCGTACGCCGGATATCCGCAAATTGGCCAGGGAATACAGGGGGACGCCGGACGCCGCAGCCTTCATGGCGCAGCTTCCCCACCGATATTTTGACGAAAACAACCTGCACGGGGCGCTGATCGAAACCCTTCGGGATTTTGACGCCTGCGTCGCCGCGCTGGACGCCTTTCTGCCCCACGTGGACAACTGGGCCACCTGCGACCTGATGTCCCCCAAGATTCTGGGCAGGCACAAGGAAAAGCTGCTGCCGAACATCCGCCGGTGGATGGACAGCCCGCATGTGTACACCTGCCGCTTCGGCCTGGAAGCCCTGATGCGCTGGTATCTGGATGAGGATTTCGACCCCCAATACCTGCAATGGGCGGCAGAGGTGCCGGACGCGGAATACTATCTGCACATGATGGTGGCCTGGTTTTTCGCCACAGCCCTGGCCAAGCAGTACGACGCGGCCCTGCCCTATCTGACGGAGCGCAAGCTATCCGCCAAGACCCACAACAAGGCTGTCCAGAAGGCCTTGGAGAGCTATCGCATCACTCCGGAACAAAAGGAATTCCTGCGCACGCTGAAAGTAAAGGAGGACAAGTAATATGAGCGTCATCACCATCGTCGGCTCCGGCATGATGGGCAGCGCCATCGGCATCCCCGCCGCCTGCAACGGCCACGAGGTGCGCATGGTGGGCACGCCCCTGGACCGGGAGATCATCAATGAGGCCCGCAGGACCGGCTATCACATCACCCTCAAGCGCCAGCTGCCGGAAAGCTACAAGTATTATCAGTTTGAGGAAATGGACCAGGCCCTGCGGGGGGCCGATCTGCTGGTGGGCGGCGTCAGCTCCTTTGGCATCGACTGGTTCTGCGAAAACGTGCTGAAGGTCATCGACCCCGCCCTGCCCATCCTGACCGTGACCAAGGGCATGATGGACGACGAAAACGGCGATCTGCACGTGTATCCCGAGATTTTTGAAAAGCAGAGCGGCAGCCGGGGCCTGAAGCTCAACGCCGTGGGCGGCCCCTGCACCAGCTATGAGCTGGCGGACCGGGACAACAGCGAAGTGACCTTCTGCGGAAAGGATATGGAATTGCTGCGCTGGATCCGCAGCCTGTTTGAATGCGATTTTTACCATGTGAGCCTGTCCACGGACGTGATCGGCGTGGAGGCCGCCGTGGCCATGAAAAACGCCTACGCCCTGGGCGTCACCCTGGCGGTGGGCCTGGCGGAAAAGCGCGACGGCAGGATCGGCGCGCTGCACTTTAATTCCCAGGCCGCGCTGTTTGGCCAGAGCGCCAAGGAGATGGAAAAGCTGCTGGCGTATATGGGCGCGCGCAAGGACAGCCTGATGCTGGGCATCGGCGACCTGTATGTGACGGTATACGGCGGGCGCACCCGCATGATCGGCACCCTGCTGGGCCGGGGCATGAACATCGACGAAGCCCTGGCGGAGCTCAAGGGCGTCACCCTGGAGTCTGTGGTCATTGCCACCCGTTCCGCCCGGGCCATCCACAAGAAGGTGGAGCAGGGCGTGCTGGACGCCCGGGATTTCCCGCTGCTGGATCACATGTATCAGGTGATCGTGGAAAAGCAGCCCGTGGACGTGCCATGGGTGAAATTCGAGATCGAGGATTGAGAAAAGGCGCAAACAGTTTTTCTTGCCGGGACGTCGTCGGATAAATACGGGACGGAGGGATAAAAAATGCGCAGCAGTCAAATAAAAAGCATTTCCATCCTTATTGCGCTGGTCCTGATGCTGTCAGCCTTTGGAACGGCGGCAGCGGAACAGGAAAGACGAAAAATAGTCACGCCTGCGGATGCGGACGAATGGATCGCTGTATTTCTCGGAGAGCACCCGGAAGACCTGGAAGACAAATGGATCCTGTCCGCGCAGATGGAAGCCGCCGCTGCCCGGATGGGCGGAATCGCCGGGCTGGCGAAGCAGCTGGCGGCGTTTGGCGCAGCGGTGGAGATCAGCCCTGCCTATGAGGGAGAAATACAAAAATACAAAGCGTTTTATATTCCCTGCGTCTTTTCCGCCATATCCGCGGACCTGATCCTGATCGTCCAGGATGGCGCGGTGGCAGGCTTGCAGACCGGTCCATACAGCGGCAGTCAGGAAAAAGAGCCGGATAATTCCGACACGTTTGACAGCATCGATCTGGCCCTGCCGGTCCCATCCCTCGGAGAATTGCCCGGCATTCTGACCATGCCCCAAGGAGATGGACCCTTTCCGGCAGTGATCCTGCTGCAGGGATCGGGCGCCAGCGACAAGGACGAGTCGGTGGGGAATCTGAAGCCCTTCCGGGATATCGCCGAAGGCTTGGCAGAGCAGGGAATTGCCGTATACCGTTTTGACAAACGGAGCTATGTATTTGGAGCAGAGCTGGCAACCAAAAAAGATATCACGCTGAAAGATGAATACCTTGAGGATGCTGTAAACGCTGTACAGCTGCTGGCACGGCAGGATAAAATCGATCCGGACAGGATCTTTGTGCTGGGCCACAGCCTGGGCGGCAACGCGATCCCTGCCCTTGCCCGGGAATTGAAACAATCACCGGCAAAGGCATGCGGATTCATCATGATGGCCGCTTCACCCAGGCCGCTGGATGTGCTGATGCGGGAACAATACGATTACCTGTTTTCTCTCCTGCCTGAGATCAGTGCGCAACAGCAGGCTAAAAAGGATGCATTGTATGCCGAGTTGGACAAACTGCAAAATCTGAACGCGCTGGCAGAGGACGATCAGGTTGCGGGGGTTTATTCCTCTTACTGGAAGTGGCTGGCCGCATATGATGTTCTTGAAGCAGCGAAGGAGATCACACAGCCCGTTCTGCTCCTGCAGGGGGAAGAGGATTATCAGGTTACGATGGAGGACTTTGGGATCTGGAAGGAATCCTTCGGAGAAAAGGAAAACTGGCAGATGATCTCCTATCCCGGACTGACGCACGCTTTTGTACCCGGAGAAAAAACAGAAGGGGCGGCGGTCTATGCGCGGGATAGAAAAGTACAGGGGCAAGTCATTCTGGATATTGCCGCATTCATCCAGGGCGCTGATCCTGAAAACTGATTAAAACCATACGCCGAAAAACAGAAATTGGCAGAGGGGAACGATAAGGGCCTCCGCGGCCCTTATGATCCTGCGGCAAGGGATTTCATCCCTTGCATCCCAGCGGGCGAACCAGATTGAGCACGCTTACAAGCAATTTCCGCCCGTTTGGTTTATGATTGGCTGCCAAGAGCCGTCTGGGGCCAATGAAAAAGCCAGAAGCCGTCAGATTGGAGCAAGCTCCATCTGCCGTCTTCCGGCTTTTTCGGGATTGCTTCGCAATCCTCGGCCTGCTGCGCAGACCGACCCCAGACTTGCGTACGTTGTTTACCAAACCTGCTTGCAACCCCCGCTCCAGAAATGACGGCTTTAGCCGTCAATGGTGCTTTAGCACCATAGCCGCATAAGCAAAAGTGACCGGATCGAGCTTGCTCGTTTCCGGTCATCTTTTGTGTTGCGGCGTATTTCTGGAGAAATGTATTCAAGTCAGTTCGCCAGGATGGGTGTCCAGAGGGCCCAAGCGGGCCCTTTGGCGAGGTGTTTGAGGGCGAGTAGCCCTCAACGTTTCCCTTGCCAATTTCTGTTTTTGTATGTATAGAAAGTATATTGGGGGCTTATCGCACCTATTCCTGCTTTATTGTTTTTATTCGGGATCAATATTTTCAAACAGATCCCCGATGCCGGTATCCTCCCCCACCTGGCTGAACGCCAGGCCGTAGGAGGTCCCGTCCGCCACGCCCTGACCGTAGACGATGCCGCGGCCCTTCAAGGATTTTTCCTGGTAATCCTGGAAGGAATAAGCATCCCGGGCGATCTCGTCGGCGGTTTTGCCGCCGTAGAAATCCAGGGGCACGTCGAAATCCAGCACGGTCTGGTTTTCGCCGGTCTGGTGGAGATAGATCTTTTTCACCTTCCAGTTGCCCCAGTTGGCGTAGCCGTAACCCACGTCGTATTTATCATCCATGGCGGTGGTGAGGGAGCGCAGGGAGGCGTCGGCGCACACCTTGTGGCCGCCGTCGATGCCCTCGCCGTTTTGGGCGTGGGTCACCAGCACGTCGGGCTTGTACATGCGCACGATGCGGCTGACGTGGCGCACAAACTGCACCTCGCTCCAGGTATCATACTGGGCCTGCATGCCCACGGTCATATTGGGGCGGAAGTAGGCCATGTAAGGATAATTGGTCATGCCGCAATACCACAGGCCGTCCAGCATCTGGCTTTTGTAGACGGCGATGGTGTTGACGATCTCGCACACCATGATCTCCTTGCCCTGGGCGATATAGGTGGGCAGCAGGCCGCCGAAGAACAGGTATTCGTCCCCGGGATCGGTGACGAGGAGCACCAGGTCGGTTTTGCCCTCAAAGGTATGCCATTGCTGCACCCAAGCAGGTACGGCCCCTTCCCCCAGCACGTGGAGCTCGCTGACCGCCATCTCATGGCCGTCGGTACTCTTGTTTACCAGGCGGATCATGCTGTAGCCCGCCGTCAGGGGAATATACTGATTGTAAAATTCCTCTTCCGTGGTATAGACCGGCTGCCAGCTTCCGGCGGCGTCCTGGGCCTGGATCTCCCATTTGGTGATGTATTTGCCCCAGCTGAGATAGAGGCCATGCACCCGCTGTCCCTCCGGGGCGGTGATCTCCACGTAGCCGTTCTTGGAGCAGGCCCAATAGGTGTAATAGTCCCCGTCGGTCATCAGGGGCAGATCGCTCTTATGGGCCGACACGGCCAGGGCGCAGTCCCCCGTGATGTCCCGGGCCTCCTCGGCCAGGGCGGGCGCGCACAAAAGCAGCAGGAGCAGCAGCGGCAGCAGCAGCTTTTTCATGGAAAACCTTACCTTTCTTGCAAAAAACCGGCCCATTCCCGCAGGAACAGGCCGGTTGATTTTTGTTGGGATTACTCCTCGTCCTCAGCGTCCATGGCTTCCATGAACTTGTCGAACACGGCCTGGGAAACGTCGTCGTCCTCAACGCTGACGTAGATATCCTCGCCGTTTTCGTCCTGCTGGATCTCCAGGATGACGACCTCGCCGTCGTCGCCCTCGGGCTCGTTGCCCTCCTCGTCCAGCACCATGAGCACCACGTATTCCGCGTCCTCATGGGAGATGGTGGCCAGATACTCAAATTTGTTGACCACGCCGTCCTCGTCGGTCAGTTCCACGATGTTGTCTTCCTCTTCGGGGATGACGTTGTTGATTTCGTCAGTCATGGGTTTTTCCTCCTAATCTACGATATGGGATGCTTCGATATTGCGCAGCGTATCCAGATATTGCTGCAAAATGACGGCGGCGGCCACCTTGTCCACCGTGCCTTTGCGTTTCTGGCGGTGCATGCCGCCCTCGATGAGCGCGCGCTCGGCGGTGACGGTGGTGAGCCTTTCATCCTGATAGATCACATGCAGGCCGGCCAGCTCCAGCTGCTCCGCCAGGGCCAACACCTTCTTGGCCTGGAAGCCGATGCTGCCGTCCATGTTGCGGGGCAGGCCGCAAAGCACGCTGTGGGTGCCCATTTCATCACATAAGGCCTTGATGTGCTTCACATCCGGGCCGAAGCCCACGCGCTTGTACACGCTGTGCGGGGTGGCGATGAGCCGCATCTCGTCGCACACGGCGATGCCGATGCGCACGTCGCCCACATCCAGCGCCACGATCCGTCCCTGCATCATTTGTCAAAATGCTCCGTCAGGTAAAAGTTGACCAGCTCCTCCAGGATCTCGTCCCGCTCCAGGCGGCAGATCATGCTGCGCGCGCCGTTGAAGCTGGTGATGTAGGTGGGGTCCCCCGTCAGGATGAACCCCGTGATCTGCGTAATGGGATCATAGCCCTTGGCCTGCAGCGCGCGGTACACATGCTCCAAGATGCCCTTGGCAGTACTGCGTCCATCCCGGATCGGCTGCAGCTTCGTGGTATCGGTCAGGTTCGACAAAACGGTTACCCCCTTTCTGAACGATTTATTATACCCTGTTTCTATCGAAATGGCAATACCAAAAGCGGCCAAATTCGCTGTGTTCAAACGATTTGGCCTGCGCTTAGACGATTTTCTTTTTTCGCGCGGCATCCCGCGTCTGAGCAGCCTTTTTAAAGGCCTCCGCCATGGCGGGTGTCAGCTCGGGGCAGTCGTCCTCATACACAATGGGATGTTTTTCGGCTTCCTTGATCATTTTGACCTGCTCCGCCGTGGGTATCGCATTCGCGGACAGGGAACGCAGCACCATCCTTTCGGGATCGTATTCCTCAACGATTGCCGCACGGCCCTTTGAATTAATCAGTGTTTTCGTTTTTTTCATATCCGCCCGTCCTCCTTTCCCGTTCTTCAAAAGCTGTTATTCAAATAAAGCATTTCTTCAAACTTAGTAGCCAGTCGAGCCGAAATCAGGCGAATCCGTTCCCGTCCCAGGATGATCCGATCTGTATAAACGACAAACAGCAGGCCGTGCACCTTGCCCAGGGTCAATTTCATGCCTGTGCCGCCCGATTCCCTTTTCAGCGCTTGACCGATGGTATCATAGCGATCTTCTTCTCCACTATGCTCCTCATCATAGATTTCAATGCGATCCATATCGTTAAAAACAAGCATAGCCGTTTCAAAATCCACATGATGAACCTGGATATTATGCTCATTTTTTGCGCTGTCCCAAACAAAATCCAGCAAGCCCATGGATTTCTCGATTTCATGATGCTCCGTGCCTTCGGGAAAATAGGAATCATTTTTATCCATGCCCGTTTTCCTCCTGTTTGATCAATATTATTTTATCACAAAAACGGACGGCTATCAATGCTTTTATTCCTGCCGGGCGCAGCGCAGGGCCCGGGCGGCCCCCCGCAGGCACACGAAAAGGGGCAGGGACAGCAGCATCCCGGCCAGGCCAGCCACCATGCCGCCAAAGGACAGCAGCAGCAGCACAAAGGCGGGATGCAGGCCGGTGGCTCCGCTCATGAGCCGGGGAGAAAGAAAAACGCTTTCGATCTGCTGCACCGCCGCCACGGCCAGCAGGGCCCACAGGGCGGTGGAAAAGCCCTGGGGCAAGGAAAACAGGATCACGGGGACCGCGCCGATATAGGGCCCCGCGTAGGGGATCAGATCGCACAGGCCCATCAGCGCCCCCAGCAGCAGCCAGGCAGGCACGCCCACCATGAGCAGCGCCAGGGCCGTCAACGCTCCCACGGCGCCGCTCACCAGCATCTGGCCCCGGAAATATGCCGCGATCTCCCGGCGCATCTCCCGCAGGGCTGTCAGCAGGCGCTTGCGGACTTTGAGAGGGATGAGCAGGGACGCCTGAAAGCAAAAGGCCTCACGGTCCCGGAGAAAGTAGAAGGCCAGCACCGGGGCCAGCACGGCCTGGGCCAGCTTTTGCCCCAGGGCGGCAAGATGCTGCACCAGCGCGGGCACGGCGTTCAGGGTTGCCGCGCCAGCCTTTTGCAGCAGCTCGTCCAGGGAGGCTCCGGTAATCTGCAAGCGGGAAAACAGGGCGGATTCCGACAGCCGGTCCAGCCCCTCCCCCAGCAAGTCCATTAGCTGCGGCACGGCTGCCGCCGCCAGGGATACTTGCTCCAGCAGCTTGGGGACCAATCCCCACAGCAGGCCCGCCAGCCCCAGAAAGAAGGTCAAAAGCGCCAGCAGCGCCGAAAAGCCCGGCGGCAGCCGTTTTTCCAGCAGGGCGCACAGGGGCTTGGCCATCCAGGCCAGCACCAGGGCCAGGGCCGTCTGAAACAGCAGCTGGGACAGCGGCCTGAGAAAGACCAAAAGCAAAAGCGCCGCTGCCGCGGCGGCTCCCAACAGGCGCAGGCGGCGCGGCAGCGCGGTTCCCGAAAGCAGCGTCATCTTTACAGGCCCAGCTTTCGGCTCAGCATGCGCTTCATGCGCTTGGCGGCGCGCATCGCGCCCCGGCGCAGGGTTTCCATTTTGCACCCCATGGCATAGCCCGCCAGCGCCCCGGACAGCATGTACTTATACATCTTCATGGCGATCCTCCTTTCAGTTCTGCCTGCACGGAATGGTCACGTGGCCGACGCCGCCGTAGGAACGCACATGAAAGGCGGTGGCGAACCAGCGCCCGTCGATCAGGTCGTCCACCGGGCCGGAGGAGATCTCCAGGGCTGTGACGCGCAGGGTCTTTTCATCCAGCATCACATCCGTCACCAGGCCCACCCGGGCTCCGTTGGCGTCCGTCACCCGAAAGAGCCGATAGCCGGCCTCCCGGGGCATGCGCTCGGGCTTCTTTGTTCCGATGACGGACAGGCGGCCCAGCATGCCGATATCCTCCGCGGGCAGAAAGCGGGAGCTTTTGATGCCCTCCCGCACCACCAGGCCCAGCAGGGCCCGCCCGTCGGGCCGCACCACGCCCCGGGCCACCGTTCCGATCTGTTTGCCGTCCACCACCACCGGCAGGCCGATCAGCCGCTTCATTCCGGTCATTGCGATCACCAATGCTATTTTGACCCCGGGGCGAGACGCCATGCGTGGCAAAATAACGCAGCGCTACCGGACGCGCCGAAGCAGCGGAAAAAAGATGAAAAAGGACCCAAGCGCCAGGCCGGACATCAGCAAAAAGGCGGCATGCAGGCCTATATGTGCGCTGAGACAGCCGCCCAGCAGCACCCCGCAGGCCCGGGAAAGGCCAAAGCCCGCCACCGCCAGCAGGGTCTGGCCCCGCGCCTGAACGGCGGGCGGGGCTTCGCGGCTGATGTACCGGGCCATGGCGAAGGTGATGACGATGAAGCCGCCGCCATGGAGCAATTGGGCAAAGAGCGCCAGCGGCAGGCTGTCCGCCAGACCCAGGAGCAGATAGCGCAGGCCCAGGCACAGGGCCGCTGCCAGCAGCATGGGGCCCGGGCCAAAACGCATAAACAGCCGGTCTCCCCGCAATAAAAAGGGCAATTCGCTCATGGAGCCCAGAAAATAGGCCAGGCCCAGCCAGCCGCTGGCGGCTCCCGGCAGAGCGGTGAAATAGAGCGGATAAAAATTATAATAGACCCCCAGGGTCAACTGGAGCGCCATCACCAGCAGCATCAAGGGAACCATATGGGGCAGCCGCAGCACCTCCCGGAAGCTGCCCTTCTCCCGGCGGCTCTCCTTTTCCTTCGGCAGCAGGAAGGATACGGCCAGCAATCCCCCCAGCCCCGCGCACACCGTCCAGGGCACGGCGCTGTATTCATCCCGCAGCAAATAACCGAAAAGCAGATTGACGGCGGAAAAGGCCAGGCTGCCCACCAGCCGTACCGGGCCGAAGGGCTGACCGTTTTTCTGGAGGCTGTGCAGGATCAGGCTGTCCCCCAAGGGCTGGATGGCGGGATAGCAGCAGGCCAGGGCCGCGCAGGCAAACAGCAGATGGCCCCCGGCCAGGAAGGGCATCAGCAGGGCGGACAGCAGGATGACGCCCTGCAAGATCACCCGGGGCCGCCCGCTGCCGTCGCTGCGCGCGCCCCAGAAGGGCAGGGAAAACATGGAAAGGACGGGAAAACAAAGAAGCAGCAGGGTCAAGGCCCCGTGGCTGATCCCCTGCTGCTGATAGTATTTGCTGATATAACCCATGTACACCGCGTTGACGCCGTAATACAGCGCGTAGAACGCGGCGCATGGCAAAGCGGCCTTTTTCACAAGGCAGGTCCCCTTTTTTACTCGATGTCCTCGCCCCGCTCCAGGGCGGAAATCATATCCACCCGGATCTGATGGCGGCCCCCCTCGAAGGCCGTGGTCAGAAAGGCGCGGGCCACCTCCTTTGCGACCTCCGGCCCGATGACCCGCGCGCCCATGGACAGCATGTTGGCGTTGTTATGGCGGCGGGACAGGGCGGCGGAGATGGGCTCGGAGCAGGTGGCGCAGCGAATGCCATGCACCTTATTGGCCGCCATGCCGATGCCCAGGCCCGTGCCGCACAGCAGGATGCCGAATTCGCATTCTCCGCTGGCCACGGCATGGGCGGCCCGGGCGGCGAACACGGGATAGTGGCAGCTGTCCGGGGTGTCGGTACCAAAGTTTTTGTATTCCAGCCCCATTTCATTCAGGAGCGCGATGATTTCAGCTTTCAAAGGCAGACCCGCGTGGTCGTTGGCAATGGCAATCATGATCTGTTCCTCCTTGATGTAGTACCCTTTTAGCATAGCACCGCGGCAGGACGGCGTCAAATGGTTTTTTGACAAATTTGTGAATCCTGCCCCTCCGCGTTTGCCTTTTGGCCCCATTCCGGGTATAATGAACAAAAATCCCCCGAAAGGAGAACCGCCGTGCTGGGCATCCTGTATTTTGCGGTTTATCTGCTGGGCGGCGTGTGCATCGTCCGGGATCTGCTGCCCGCCAAGCGCTTTCTCAGCCGCCTGTGGCTGGGCAGCGCCCTGGGCATCCTGCTGATGATGTGGCTGCCCGCGCTGCTGGCCTTCTTTTTCACCTTTTCCATAAAGGCCCACATGCTGGCGCTGCTTCCCCTGTGCGCGGCGGTGCTGGGCGTACACTTTTTCGCCCGGGACAAAGGCCCCCGGCGGGGCTTTGACGCGGCGGACCGGCGGCTGCTGGTGCTGCTCTGCGCGGTGGCGCTGCCGCTGACCCTCCTGGGCGGATACCTGCAATATACCCACGTGCTGCGCCCGGTGGAGGGCACCCTGCACGTGGGCCAGAGCACCTACGGCGATCTGCCGCTGCACCTGGGCATCGTCAGCAGCCTGCGGAACGCCGCCTTTCCCCCGGATTACAGCATTTTGCCCGGGGAACGGCTGGTGTATCCCTTCCTGATGGACAGCTTTTCCACCAGCTTTATGCTCTTTGGCATGAGCCTGCGCTGGGCGGTGATATTGCCGGGCACCCTCATGATGGGGCTGGTGTTCGCGGGCTACATGATCCTGGCGGACAGCCTGTGCGAAGGCAGGCGATCCACGGTGGTATGGGCCACGCTGTTCGTGTTCATCAACGGCGGCCTGGGCTTTTTGTACAGCATCGACACCTTGGGCGTCAGCAACGGCTCCTCCGCGGACAATCCCCTGCAGGCGGGCACCTGGCTGGAGCGGCTGGACACCATCCTGCACGGCTGGTATCAGACCCCCGCCAACCACGCGGATTTCAGCTATTACAACCTGCGGTGGAGCAACATCATCGCGGATATGCTGATCCCCCAGCGCACCTTCCTGGGAGGCTGGTGCATCCTGCTGCCCTGCGTATATCTGCTCTTTGACGGTTTCATGGCGGAAAAGGGCCGGGTAAATCTGCGGCAGGCCGCTCTGCTGGGCGTGATGGCGGGCGGCATGCCCCTGCTGCACACCCACTCCTTCCTGGCGCTGGGGCTGCTGAGCGCGGGATGGATGGTTTACGATCTGATCCGCAGCCGCGGCAAGCGCCTGGGGAGCTGGCTGATTTACGGCGCGCTGGCCTGCGTTCTGGCCGCGCCCCAGCTGTTCCTGTGGACCTTCCGGCACACCGCCGGCAACAGCGGCTTTGTGCGGTTCCGCTTCAACTGGGTCAACAATAACGGGCAGGGCCTGATCGACGGCTATCTGTGGTTCTACGTCAAGAATATCGGCGTGCCCGTGCTGCTGCTGGTCCTGGGGCTGGCGGACGGCAAGCCCCGGCGGCGGATGATCGCCTGCGGAGCCTTCGTGATCTTCCTGGCGGCGGAATTCATCCAGTTCCAGCCCAACGAATACGATAACAACAAGCTGTTCTACGTCTGGTGGGCCCTGTGCGCCGTGCTGGCGGCGGATTACGCCCTGGAGATCTTTGACCGTCTGCGGGGCCTGCGCTCCCGCTATGTGCTGGCAGGCATGCTGGCGGTATGCTGCTTTGCCACGGGCAGCCTGTCCATCGCCCGGGAATGCGTGAGCGACTACGAAATGTACAGCCGCGGGGCGGTGGAAACGGCGGAATACGTGGAAAACAACACGCCGGAGCACAGCACCTTCCTCACCTGGACCCAGCATATCAACCCCGTTTCCGGCCTGGCCGGGCGGGATATCGTGTGCGGCCCCGGGCTGTGGCTCTACTGGCACGGTTATGATCTGAGCAGCCGGGAAAACGATATCCGCCTGTTCTACGCCGATCCGGCCAACAATCAGGAGATATTGGAAAAATACGGCGTGGATTACATTCTGGTGGGCGACTACGAGCGGGCCAGCCTGCAAATCGACGAGGACGCCCTGGACGCCCTGTATCCCCTGGTGTTTGAAAGCGAATGGGGCACCATGCGCATTTATCAGGTGGTGAATAACTGTGGTTGACCGGTTTTTGCGCTATTCCCTGGAGCATCAACGGAAGATCGCCGTCATTGTCCAAGACGGCGACGGCATCCGAAAAACAAATATCATCGTGACGCGGATGGAAGGGGATGTCGTCCATTACGTCACCTCCCGCAGCAAAAAAGAAAAAAGCCTGTCAAGGGAGCAGATTTTGTCCGCTGCCTATGCCAGGGGGGACGACGGGGATACGATGAAGCAAGAAAATGGTAAATTTTGATTGCATCAATCGATAACAGATGGTATAATAAGTCGAAAACCGTATTTCTTGAAGGAGGAATAATCATATGCCGCTTGTCAACACCCGCGATATGTTCAAGAAGGCCTACGAGGGCGGATACGCCATCGGCGCTTTCAACGTCAACAACATGGAAATCATCCAGGGCATCGTGGAAGCCGGTAAGGCCCAGAATGCTCCCCTGATCCTGCAGGTCAGCAAGGGCGCCCGCGCCTATGCCAACCACACCTACCTGGTCAAGCTGGTGGAGGCCGCCGAAAAGACCACCGGCCTGCCCATCGCTCTGCATCTGGATCACGGCCCCGATTTTGAAACCTGCAAAGCCTGCATCGACGGCGGCTTCACCAGCGTTATGATCGACAAGAGCGGCCTGCCTTTTGAGCAGAACATCGAAGAGACCCGCAAGGTCGTCGAATATGCCCACAAGTACAACGTCACCGTGGAAGCCGAGCTGGGCAGCCTGGCCGGCGTGGAGGACGACGTGAAGGTCTCCGCCGAGGACAGCAGCTACACCCGCCCCGAAGAGGTAATCGAATTCACCCAGGCCACCGGCTGCGACAGCCTGGCCATCGCCATCGGCACCAGCCACGGCGCCTATAAGTTCACCGCCGCCCAGTGCACCCGCAATGCCGACGGCATCCTGGTGCCCCCGCCCCTGCGCTTCGACATCCTGGAAGAAGTGAGCAAGAAGCTGCCCGGCTTCCCCATCGTGCTGCACGGCGCTTCCTCCGTTCCCCAGGAATTCGTGAAGATCATCAACGAGCACGGCGGCAAGATGCCCGACGCCATCGGCATCCCCGAGGAGCAGCTGCGCAAGGCCGCCCGCATGGCCGTATGCAAGATCAACATCGACAGCGACCTGCGCCTGGCCTTCACCGCCAGCGTGCGCAAGCACTTTGACGAGCATCCCGATCATTTCGATCCCCGTCAGTACCTCACCGACGCCCGCGCCGCCATCCAGGCCATGGTGGAGCACAAGATCGTGGACGTGCTGGGCTGCAACGGCAAAGCCTGAATCTAACTTTCCAAAGTCGTCTGATCGCCAGATCAGGCGGCTTTTTTTGCGTCCAAATGTCCGAAACCCGGCTTCTCCGGCGTCTAATGGATGTACACTGTAAAAAAGGAGGCGAAGGCCTTGGACGGAGATTTCTTTGCGAGGGAGACGGAAGCCTGTAAGGGGCTGTTGTACCGCGTGGCGTACACGATCCTGCGCAACGACACGGATTGCCAGGACGCCGTGCAGGACGCGCTGCTGAAGGCCTGGGCCAGGCGAAACAGCCTGAAAGACGAGAAGCTGTTTCGCACCTGGCTGACCCGAATCCTCATCAATGCCTGCCATGATCTGGCCAGGAAGCGCCGCCGGGTGATCGCGGCGGATGTTCTGCCGGAACAGGCGGAGGCCTTTCCCGATCTTTCCCTGGCCGTGGCCCTGGAAAGGCTGCCGGAAAAGCTCCGCGTGCCGCTGATGCTTTTCTATTCCGAAAACATGACCTATGCCGAGATCGGCAGGGCGCTCCGCATCCCCGTCACCTCGGTGCAGAGCAGGATCAGGCGCGGCAAGGAACAGCTGAGAAAGGAGCTGATGGACGATGACGCGTGACTGGAGCAAGCCGAATCTCAGGAATGCCTACAAGCCCGTTCCCCCGGCCTTTGATCAGGCCGTTTCCACGACCCTCCAACTTCTCCAAACGACGGATGAAAGGAAGCATATCAACCCGAAACGCATGGTGGTTTTCGCTGCTTTGTGTCTCCTTCTGGTTGGGATGACCGTTGCGTATACAGTCGCGCGGCCTGCTATTCTGCGCTGGCTTCTCGGATATGGAAACGGCAGCTCATCCCTGGAGCAAACGGCGCAAAACATCCTGGCGGAAAACAGCGCCGATCACATCACGGCGCGGATCAATGGCGTTGTATACGACGGATACCAATTTGCCTTCTCCTATGAGCTGGAAAACGATCAGCCGGATCAACCCGTCCTGGTGGCGGTGGACAGCGGCGCGCTGGTCGATGGGCAGTCATTGGGGCTGAATGTCGACATGTATGACCCGAAGATGGTGCCCGATCCCCGGGTGGACGTCCTGCCCGTGCGCCGAAACCCCACGGACGGCGGCGGCTGGAGCCTGCCGATCCGACAGGAACTGAGCGGGGATGTGACCTGCGAAGTGACCTTTATTGTTTATCGCCCTGTCAAGAGCTTTGTGGTCATATCCGCCCCCTATCATCTGGAGGAATACGACGCCGACGTGCAGGCCGAGATCCTGGATTCCTGGAACACCCTGCGCGGCTTCCAAAACATTCTAATCGCGGACAGCGCGGACAACGACCCCGAAAAATGGTCCCGGGAAGGCTATACGGTCATCGATTCCAGTGGGATGATCTTAGGCAGTGCATGGAACATGCGGCAAACCGCCCGGATCCCGGTGACGTTCACATTTCATACAGATACGGCTATCGTCTATGATTTCTCCGATACCAAGGATGTTGATCTTCCGGATTGCACCCTGCATGTCCGCCGCCTGCGCTTTTCCCCGCTGACCACCATTGTGGATATCAGCCTGATTCCCCATAAGAACAGCCAGACGGCAGCTCAGGAATTGGCAAAACGCTATGGTACAATCGAACTGGTTGACGAAAATGGTGCGCCCTTGCTCTTCGCGGATATGGATTATGAATACAGTCCGCTTCCTTTTGTAACGGCACACTGGGGCGATAACGGCTGCTGGGCCTGCACATACAGGATCGAGATGCCTGGGTTGCAGGCATGGCCGGAAAGGATTAGCCTGATTACGGAACAGGGCGAGCTGCTGCGCGTAAGCCTTCCATAAAAAAGCGGAATGTGCCCATACAAGCACATTCCGTTTTCTTATATCATTTCGTTATTTCAACAGATACCAGCAGGTGATGAACAGGCCCACGCTCATGAGCAGCAGCCCAAAGGACACCGAGCGGGTCAGCATGCCCAGGGTCTGGCCCGCCTCGTGCTTATCCACGTCCAGGCGATACTCAAAGTCGGTATGCAGCGGATGGCGGCGCAGCACGGTGCGGTTGAGGAAGCGGGCCACGGCGTTGAGGGCGCAGCCCAGGTAATAGGTGACGCGGGTGCCCACAGGCGGCAGATGGGGCGTTTTCTTTTTGGAAAGCACCGTGCCGCTGAGGAGCACGGCCACGCTGTCCATCAATTCGTCCAGGCAGCGGGTCACCGCCGTGATGATGGCGGGAACGATCACATAGAAGAATTTGCTGGTGGCCAGGTTATCCAGGAAACGGCTGACGGCGGTAATGCAGCCGCAGACGTATTTCTGTGTGAAATCGGAGCGGATGAAGATGTTCTCCAGGTCCAGCCATGCGGGCCAGCGGTTGACATACACCCGCGCGCCCTCGCGCTTTTCCATCAGGAAGGGCCGGATGACGCCCAGATACAGGGCCGCGCCGATCACCAGGGATTTGGCCGCGCCGATGAGGTTTTCCTCGGAGAAGTAGGCCACCGCGTGGGCGGGGCTTTCACCGTGCATGAAGCCCTGGCCCAATTCCGCAATGCCGGTCATGAGGATAGAGGGCAGCATACCCAGCGCCGGCAGGATCAGCGCCGCGCCCAGCAGGGCGAAGATGGACAGGGGCCTCAAATAGCCCTTGCGCATGCCGTCGAATTCCTCCTGACGGGCGGCGTTCTTCTCCCAGAACAGGGCGAAATAGAGCTTGAGCATGTAGGAGAAGGTCATGCCGCCGGTGATGACGAAGATCCACTCCGTGGCGCTGTACCAGGCAGCGGAAAGACCTTGTTCATGCAGCAGCTCCACATACTCCAGAATGCTTTCGTGCAGCAGGGATTTGCTGATGTAGCCATTCCACAGCGGAACGCCGCTGATGCCCAGCGCGCCCATGAGGAAGGCGATATGCAGCACGATCTTGTTTCGGCCAAAGCCGCGGATGTCGTTCAGGTCCAGCTTGTGCAGGTTCATGTATACCGCGCCCGCGGCCATGAACAGGCACAGCTTGATGAGGCTGTGGTTGACCATGTGCAGCAGCGTGCCCTGGACGGCCAGGGCGTTGTGGTGCCCCAGCAGGCATTGCATGCCCACGCCCACCAGGATAAAGCCGATCTGGCTCATGGAGGAGCAGGCCAGGGTGCGTTTGAGGTCCACGGAGAACATGGCCAGCAGCGCGCCGCCGAACATGGTGGCCACGCCCAGCGCCAGCACCACGTTGCCCCAGGCGCCGTTATGCAGGAACAGGTTGCAGCTGGTGACCAATACGCCGAAGATGCCCGCCTTGGTGAGCACGCCGGAGAGCAGAGCGCTGGCCGGGGCCGGGGCCACCGGATGGGCTTTGGGCAGCCAGATGTGCAGCGGGAACATGCCTGCCTTGGCCGCGAAGCCGAACATCACCAGCGCGCCGGGGAGATACAGCTCCTTGGCGTCCAGGGTCTCCCCCGCCTTTTGCAGATCCGCAAAGGCCAGGGAGCCCAGCTTATGCCACAGCATGAAGAGACCCATCAGCGTCACCATGCCGCCCACCACGGCGATGCCCAGGTAGGTCTCCGCGGCCCGCATGGCCCCGGGCGTCTCCTCATGGGCTACCCAGGTGTAGCTGGTGAAGGACATGATCTCAAAGAAGATGAAGGTGGTGTAGAGGTCGTCGGACAGGAACACCCCCGCCGTGGCCCCCAAGGTCATGAGAGTGAAGAAATAATAGCGGTTGCGGTTATGATAATGGGCAAAATACTGGGGAGAGAAGAAGCCCGTCATCATCCACATGAAGGCCGCCACCAGGGTATAGAGTGCACGGAAGCCGTCCAGCCGAAAATGCAGGCCCAGGCCCGCGAAGCCTTCCCAGGTGAAGGTCAGCTCCCGGCCCAGGATGGCCTGGTAGATGCCCAGGACCGCCAGCAGGCATTCCGCCGTCAGCAGCACGCAGACGAAGGCGTTGCGGCCCGGTTTGCTTTTGCGCCCGATCAGATAGGAGATCAGCGCGCCCAGCATGGGCAGAAACACCAGCGCAGGCAACAGAATATGCATAGCCGTTCTCCTCCTTTCAGATCAGTCCGTTTGCGATATCGGAAAGCCAGGCGGTCACCGCCGCGCCGTTCAGGCCCATGGCCACGATGGCGCAGCAGATGACCACGAAGGGCACCTTCATGCGCCAGGTGGGGTCATGGTTGGCTTCGCCCAAAGAGGCAAGCTCGGGATTCAAGGGCCGGAAGTATGCGCTGATCACCACGCTCATCAGGTAAATGGCTGTCAGGATGGCGCTGACGATCAGGGCGGCGATGCCCACTGTGCCATACCAGGCGCCGGTCTCCGCCGCGGCGGTGAGCAGGTTCCACTTGCTGAGGAAGCCGCTGAGGGGCGGCACGCCGATGAGGGCCAGGGAAGCCAAGGTGAACACCGCGAAGGTGAAGGGCATCACCTTGCCGAAGCCCCGCAGATCCTGCACGTATTCCTGGCCGGTTTTCACCAGCACCGCGCCCGCGCAGTAGAACAGGGTGATCTTCATCAGGCCATGGCTCACCATATGGGTCATGGCGCCGGTCATGCCCGCCGGGGTCATCAGGGTGACGCCCAGCAGGATATAGCTCAGGTTGGACACGGTGGAATAGGCCAGGCGGCGCTTGAAGTGCTGCTCCCGCACGGCCATGGCGGAGCCGAACACGATGGTGAAGGCCGCCAGGCACAGCACGATCCCCTGGGCCCAGGTGCCCCGCAGGAAGTCGGCGCCGTAACAGTAATACACCAGCCGCATGCAGGCGTAAGCGCCCGCATTGACCACAGCCACGGCGTGCAGCAGAGCGGTGACAGGGGTGGGGGCCACGGAGGCCATGGGCAGCCAGGCGTATAGCGGGAACATGGCCGCCTTGACCGAGAAGCCCACAAAAGAGAGCACGAACACCACGCGCAGCAGGGTCAAGTTGCGGGAGGCCAGGCCGTTGAGCTTGCCGCCCAGCACGAAGTCCAGGCCCGCCCCGAACCGGGACAGCACCATGACGCCCACAAAGGCCAGGGCCGCGCCGGACAGGGAGTAGAACAGATACCGCCGCCCCGCGTGGATGGAGCGGACATCCCGCTTGTGGCTCACCAGAGGCAGGGTGGCCAGGGTGAGGCACTCATAGAACACGTAGAGACTGAAGAGGTTGGCCGCCATGGAGATGCCCAGGGTGGCGGCATAGCTCAGGGTATAATAGGCGAAAAAGGCGTTTTCGCGGTTCTCATGAGCCATGTACTCAAAGGCATACAGCGTCGCCAGAGGCCAGAAGAAGGCGATGAGGCCGGTAAAGACCCGGCTGAGGCCATCCACCCGCAGCACCAGCTCGAAGGGCGTCATGATGCGGATGATATGCAGCTCCTCCGTGGGATGGGTGAAGCACAGCGCCGCGGCCAGGGCCGATGTGAGCAGCGTCACCGCCTCCACATACCACGCCCGGGCTTTGCGGCTCCGGAAGCGCAGCAGCGGCAGCAGCAGCCCGCCCAGCAGCGGCGCCAGCAGGGTCAACGCGATCAATATCATGACAGCGCCTCCTTACAGTACCGCCGAAGCGATGGAAGAAACGAAGCCGGTGAGCGCGCCGGGGAACATGCCAAAGAGCAGGCACAGGGCGGCCAGCAGCAGCATGGGGACCAGCATGACGGCGGTGGGCTCGGCCTTGGGCAGATCGGCGGGCTGCACGGTATTGCCCGGGAAGAAGCCCCGGATGACGATGGAGAACAGATATCCCGCCGTCAGGATGGCGCTGATCAGCAGCACCGCGGGGCCCACCCAGTTCCAGCCGTAGGCCATCGATAAGCCGCCCTGGGCCAGATACCACTTGCTGATGAAGCCGCAGGTGGGCGGAATGCCGATGAGGCCCATGGAGACGATGGTGTAGCACCACATGGCCACGGGCATCTGCTTGCCAATGCCGGTAAGCTCGGACACCTTGGTCTTGCCGGTCTTGTAGATCACCGCGCCGGCGGTCATGAACAGGGTGTTCTTGATGATAGAGTGGAATACGATGTGCAGCAGCGCGCCCATCATGCCCCATTCCGTCAGGGTGAAGAGACCAAAGAGCACATAGCTCACCTGGCTGACAGTAGAGTAAGCCAGGCGCTTTTTGAACACGCCCTCCTTAAAGGCCAGCATGGAGCCCAGGAACACGGTGATGATGGCCAATATCAGCCAGGCCTGCTGGACCCAGGTGCCCCGCAGGAAATCGGGACCGGCCAGATAATAGACCGTGCGGATGATGCCCAGCACGCCCGCCTTGGTGATGACGCCGGACAGCACGGCGCTGGCCGGGGCCGGAGCCACCGGGTGGGCCGTGGGCAGCCAGCCGTGCAGCGGGAACATGCCCGCCTTGACGGAGAAGCCCAATACCATCAGGAACAGCACGGTGAGCAGCAGGCCCTCGTGGCCCGCCACCTTTTCGGCGTTCAGCACGCCGCCCGCGGTGAAGGTCAGCGTATCCGCATAGCGATTCAGGAAGAAGATGCCCGCCAGGGCCAGGGACGCGCCGATGACGGAATAGATCAGATATTTGATGCCCGCCGCCACGGCCTCCTTGGTCTGGGTGTGGGTGACCAGGGGCAGGGACAAAAGGGTCATGGCCTCATAGAACATGTACAGGGTCACGATGGTGCCGCACAGGCTCAGGCCCATCAGCGCCGCCAGGGTGAACAGGTAGAAGGCGTAAAAGCGCTTCTCGTTCTTCTCGTGGCGCATGTACTCAAAGCTGTAAATGCCCACGCACAGGAACACCAGGCTGATAAAGCCGGAATAGAGCCTGCCGATGTTGTCGATTTTGAGCAGCACCGGGATGGTGGGCGTGAGATTGAACAGGGTCAGGCTGCTGTCCCCCCGCAGGATCACGGCCAGCACTGCCGCCACCGTGGCGGCCAGGGTGACGGTGACGGCCACGCGGCGCAGGCGCATATCGTCCAGGGCTTTGACGAAGGCCACCAGCAGGCCTCCGATCACAGGGATCAGGATGGGCAGGGCCAGCAGCCAATCCCCGGTATTCATAACGGTTTCCATTGTAATCATTCTCCTTTCCCGATCAGCTGAACATTTCCAGACCCGAGCGGATGGCCGCCAGCACAGGATCGGCAGCCAGGCCCAGGATGAAGGTCAGCAGGGACAGCGCGGCGCAGGACAGGACGAAGCAGGGGCCGCCATGCCATTTCTGCTGCTGGGGAATCTGCTCCTCCCGCAGGCGGAACAGCGTCACCACCGTGCGGCCAAAATAGACGGCGTTCAGCATGGTGCTGACGGCCAGCACGGAGAGCACGGTGATCATGCGGGGGCCGCCCCACAGCACCGCCGCCTCGGCATAAGCCAGTTTAACGGCAAAGCCGCTGAGGAAGGGAATGCCGATCATGCTCAGCGCCCCCACCACAAAGGCCGCGCCCGCCGCGGGGTGCCGATAGGCCGCGCCCCGCAGGGACGGGAAGCTGCGCTTGTCATGGGAGGCCGCGCACAGCCCGCCGGTGGCGATGAACAGCAGGGACTTGCAGATGGCGTGGGCCATGAGCTGGAACAGCGCCGCCGTCATGCCGGACTGGGTGCCCAGGCCAATGGCCATATAGATGTAGCCGATCTGGGCCACGGAGGAATAGGCGATCATGCGGCGGATATCCAGCTGGCGGATGGCCAGCACAGAGCCGATGACGGCGCCCGCCGCGCCGAACACCAGCAGGACGTCCTCCACCTGAGTATTGGCCACTTCACGCAGGCCGAACACGCGGTAGTAGAACTTGATCAGCAGGAAGATATAGCCCTTGCTGATGAGGCTGGACAGGATGGCGCTGCTGGTGGGCGTGGAGCTGGAATAGGCATCCGGCACCCAGGTGTGGAAGGGAAACAGCGCGGACTTGATGCCCAGGCCAATCGTCACCAGCGCGATCACCATGGTGAGGGGCTGCTGATACTTGCCCGTGGCGCTGAGGGCCACGATCTTTTCCTGGATGTTGCTCATCAGCAGGTGGCCGGTGAGGTCATAGAGCAGGGTCAGTCCCAGCAGGAACAGACCGGAGCCCACCAGGTTCATGATCATGTACCGGGTGGCCGCCACCAGGGTGCGGCCCTTGGTGCGGGCGCTGATCAGCGCGCAGGCGGCGATGGTCATGATCTCCAGAAAAACGTAGCCCGTGAACACGTCGTTGGTGAACACCTGGGCCATCAGGGCCGCGGTGGTCAGCTCGCACATGACGAAATACAGATTCTGCCGGTCCAGCAGGATATCGCGCTCGATATCCTTGAGGCCGCCCAGCACGGAAAAGAGCATCACCAGGGCGAAGCACAGGGCGGTGAGGGCCTCCAGCATGCCCGCGCGGATCTCATTGCCCCAGGGCGCGGGAAAATGGCCCATCATGAAGGTGTAGCTGCCGCCGTAGCCCTGCATCAGGGGCACGAAGGCCGCCGCCATGAGGGTCACCAGGGAAATGACGGTCAGCGCCGCCCGGCGGGCCGCCTTGCCCTTGAGGATGGAGGTCAGCGAGGCGCTGGCCAGGGGCAGAAGGATCATGGCGAAGGGAAGATTTTGCCAAAGCTGCATTATGCTTCCTCCCTCCTCGCCTGCATGGTGATCTCATCGATATCCAGGGTGTGATAGCGCCGGTACAGGCGCACGGTGAGGGCCAGCATCAGGGCGGTGACGCTGACGGACACCACGATGCCGGTCAGCACCAGGCCCGCGGGCACAGGGTTGATATAGGCCTCCATGCTCTGCACGCCGTCCACCACGATGGGGGCCTTGCGCCCGGCGATATAGCCCTTGGCCGCCAGGAACAGGTAAATGGCGCTGTCCATCATGGAGAAGCCGATGATCTTCTTGATCATGTTGCGGTGCAGCAGCAAGGTGGTGAACCCGATGCCGAAGAGGATGATGGCGCAGGCTTCCTCGTAATTATTGAACAGATTGCCCATCGCTTACATATCTCCTTTCCGGAACAGGGTGTAGAAGGCGTACATGGTGCAGGCCACCACCATGCCCACGGCGATATTGAGGTAGAGGATCAGGCCGGAGGAGAAGATATCTCCCGGCGTGCCCAGGCCGATGCCGCTGTTTAAGTGGTTGGCGCCGCAGAAGAAGGAATAGGACTTGGCCAGGGCGTAGAAGGCCAGGGCGATGAAGGACACCGCCCGGAAGGTCCTGATGGTGAAGAAGCGCTCGGTGGCCAGGAAGCCGTAGGCGTTGAGGTAGAGGATCAGGCCCGCGCCGATGACGGCGCCGCCGGAGAAACCGCCGCCCGGTCCCAGGTGGCCGTTGAAGAGCACATAGATGCCAAACAGCATGATGATGGGCACCAGCATGCCCGCCACCCGCTGCAGGATGATATCGTTCTTGGGCTCGTAGAGGCGGTCGTTGGCCTCGGCCTCCATGCGCTCCCGGGAAAGCTGCCGCGGGTCCCCGCTGTCGCTGAGGCGCAGCAGGATCATGACGGCGCAGGCCGCGATGAACAGCACGTGGCTTTCGCCCAGGGTATCAAAGGCGCGGTAATCCAGGATCATGCCGGCCACGATGTTCACCGCGCCGGTCTCCTGGAGTCCCTTTTCGATGTAGCGCTGGGAAACCTCGTTGTTGATGGGGTTGTTTTCCCCGCCGAAGGAGGGCAGGTTGGACACCGTGGTCAAGAGCACCGCGATGACGGATACGCACAGCGCCACGGCCAGCACGGCATAGAAGGCGCGGATCAGCTTGGCGCCCTTGGTGCGGCCCCATTCGTGGGCCTTTTCATAGAGCACGGCCTCGTGCTCCTGGATCTCCATCTGGTGCACCGCCTGCTCCACCTCGCGGCGGGCCATATCGTCGGCGGAGAGCACCCGGTGGGCGTCGGAGGCTTCGGAAAGCTCCGCCGTCATCTGGTCGTTCAGCTTCGTGCCGCCCTGGGCGATCCACCGCTGGAGCCGCGGGAACCAGGAATTTTCATAATCATTCCTTTGTTTCGCCATCTTTGGGGTCCTCCTTTATGGCGTGGATCTTTTTGAGGGTGACGAACATGAGCAGGCTCGTGACGCCCGCGCCCACAGCCGCTTCGGTGATGGCCAGGTCCGGGGATTCCAGCAGGATCCAGATGACCGCCATGGCCAGGGATTGGCTCATGAAGATGATCAGGCTGGTAAGCAGATCCTTGGTGAGGCTGACGGACACCGCGCACACCAGGATGAACACCAGCAGCATGATATTGAGCAGTTCCATATCAGCTTTCCACCTCCTCGTGGGGATCGCTTTCGGTCTTGACGGCCATGTTTTCTTCCAGATGCTGGTTGGTGGTGACCTCCAGACGGCTGATCAGATGGGAGGCCACGGGGCTGGACAGCCACCACAGCACCACCAGCAGCAGGGCTTTGCAGCTGGTGAGATTCAGCCCATTGATGACCGCCAGGCCCAGGACGATGAGCAGGATGCCCAGGGTATCCCCCAGGGCGGCGGCATGCATGCGGTTGAGCACGTACTTGAAGCGGTACACGCCCACCACGGAGGAAATGACGAAGCACAGCCCGCCCAGGATCAGCAGGGCCGCGATGACAAAGCGAAGCCAATCAAGCATTTTCCGTTTCCTCCTGCTGCTTTTTTTCGTGATGCTCCCGGTAGACGCCCAGATAAACCTTGGTCAGCAGCACCACCGCCAGGAAGGACAGCATGGTGTAGATCAGGGCCACGTCGGCCAGATAGCCTTCCCCCATCATGAAGGTGAGGATGGCGATGATGATGGTGATCTGGGTGCCCACCATATTGACGGCCACGATGCGGTCCGCGATGCGCGGCCCCCGGATGGAGCGGAACAGGCTGAAAAACAGGCTGCCGCCCAGCACCGTCAGGGCCACGCGGTACAGCCACTCATACGCGATCTCCAGATTCATTGCTTTTTCGCCTCCATTTTTTCCAGGCGCTGTTCAAACTCGCTGTCCTCCAGGCCGTCTGCCAATTCCCGGTCCAGGCAGTGCACCATGAAGAGGTCGTCGCGCACGTGCACGGTGATGGTGCCCGGGGTCAGGGTAATGGAATTGGCCAGGATGGCCTTGCCGAAGTCGGATTTGACCTTGGTATGGAAGGTGTGCAGCTCGGGCTCCACCTCCATGCGCGGCGACCAGATCAGCCGCAGCACCTGCCAGTTGGCCTTGAAGATCTCCCGCAGCAGCAGCCACAGATAGGCCAGGCCCCGGCCCGCGTTGCGCAGATAGCGCAGCTCTTTCCGGGGGCTCAGGCCGATGAAGGCGCAGGTGAACGCATATATCAGGCCGCTGACAGCGACCCCCAAAAGGGCGATTTCCGTGGTCCATTTGCCGTTGAAAACCACCCATAAACCGAAGAGGATCAAGAACATGGCATTCCCTCCTTTTTTAATGAACCGATATATTGTACTCCTATTGTTCGGATTTGTCAAACTTCTACATATTAAAATATCGTTACATATTTTTTTTGACAAATCCCATAGTGACACTAAAAAAGCCGCCCATAGGGACGGCTCACATGGAGGGACATAATCAGTTTTTGTTTTCCCGTTTCAGGCTGGCGCGCAGATCGCGCAGCTTTTCGCTGCCCTCGTCCACCTTCTGGCTGATGGAGGACAGCAGAGAATCGTTCTGGCCGCGGAAGCCCCGGTCCCCGAAGAAGAACAGGGCCAGGGTGCCGGGACCCACATGGGAACCGGTGACGGGCTCGTACATGACGGTCAGAATATCCTTGGGCGGATGGTTGGCGTTGAGCAGGCTGATAAGATAGTCCACATCCTCCTGGCAGTCCGCGTGGGCGATTCCGATGGTCTGCTCGCCCGCCTCCCGCACCAGCTTGTCGTACTGCTCCGCCATGCCCATGATGGCGCGGCGGCGGCCCCGGATCTTGGCAAAGGAGACGATCTTGCCTTCCTCGTTGCCCTTCAGCAGGGGCTTGATATTGAGCACCATGCCCACGATGGCGGCCACATTGGACAGGCGGCCCGTGTTGCGCAGATATTTGAGGTCGTCCACGGTGAACACCTGACACATGCCCCAGCGCATATCCATGAGCAGATCATAGGTATCCTCCACGGTCCAGCCCTGGTCGCGGCATTCCACCGCCCGGGTCACGTGCAGGCCCTCGCCCAGGGACGCGCTGAGGGTATCCACCAGCAAGAGCTTGCGGTCCGGAAATTCCTCCCGCAGCTCCCGGGCGGCGAATTCCGCCTGGCCGTAGGAGCCGCTGATGCCCGAGGACATGCCCACAAACAATATATCCTGCCCCGCCTCCAGCATGGGGCGCATAACGTCCAGATAGGCCTGGGAGGTGACCTGAGAGGTGGTTACCCTCTCCCCGCCGCGCATGGCGTCATAAAAGCTCTTTCCGTCAAAGCCCTGGGTATCAAGGCACGTGCGGTCCTCGCCCTTGACGTAAAAATGGAAAGGGATGGCCGCCACATCGTGCTCCCGCAGCCACTGGCAATCCAGGTTGGCCGACGTATCCGTTACGATTGAAAACATCATTGACACCTCATCAATCTAATGTTTGATATCAGATTACCACATCATTCCGTCAATGTCAAGCAAATTATATTTCAAGATCATCTTTACATTTTGTTTTTCATTGTGATATACTATCAGCGGAGGTGCTGGAGCAATGTATGACAACGACCTGATCGCGGCCAAGCTGCGCCGCTGGGATACCTACCTGGCCAAATACCGCCTGCCGGACTGGGAGGCCATTCCGGATATCGGCCTGTATATGGAGCAGGTGGTCACCGTGCTCAAGCAATACCTGGATTATCTGCCGCCGGAGCTCAAGGACGAGCAGTTCATCACCGCCTCCACCATCAATAATTATGTCCGCACCAAGGTGATGCCTATGCCGGTGAAGAAAAAATATTACCGGACCCACCTTGCCTACCTGATCATGATCTGCTCCCTCAAGCAGGGGATGAACATCGGCCTGATCCAGAAGCTGATCCCCAACGACCTGCCGGAGGAGGAGCTGAAAAAGGTATACAGCGCCTATGCCGAGCGTCACCGCCTGGCTACTCAGTATTTTGCCGATCAGGTGCGGGCCGCCGCCGCGCCCTTCCTGGGGCATGAAAACGACTCCCCCATGGTCACCGACCGTCCCGAGGACATGATCGCCGCCTCCGCCGTGGTGGGGGCCTTCGGGCGGCTGTTTGCCGAAAAGCTGCTGCTGCTGGAAGGAAAGACCATAGCGGACGCGGAAACGGATGACTGATACAGAATTGCCTGCCCGGCAGCGCCGGACAGGCGTTTTTTTATAGCTTGTATTCCCCGTCGGCGGCGCATTCGATATCCGTCTCGTAGAACGCCTTCATGCCGTCGATCATGTAGTCGATATCTTTCGTGCCCGCCGTCTCATAGCAGCTGTGCATGGCCAGCTGGGCCAGGCCGATATCCAGGGTGTTGATGGACACGTGGCTGCCGCTGATATTGCCCAGGGTGCCGCCGCCGGGCAGGTCGGAGCGGTTGGCGTAATGCTGGACAGGCACGTTGGCCTTTTGGCAGATCTGATGGAACACGGCCTCGCTGACGCCGTCGGTGGTATATTTCTGATTGGCGTTGAACTTGACCACGATGCCGCCGTTCATCTGGGTCTGGTT
This sequence comes from uncultured Eubacteriales bacterium, assembly GCA_902781945.1. GTDB lineage: Bacteria > Bacillota > Clostridia > Christensenellales > Aristaeellaceae > SFMI01. Next base: position 119,050 of record CACZLE010000002.1, read on the forward strand.
GACGGGATCGCTGTACTCCGGATGGTTGGGATGGACGGCGTGGGCATTGTCCGCGGACAGCATGAAGCTGGCGGCCAGGGCCTTGTAATAGTCCTCCTCGCCGCGGCCCAGGGACAGCAGGATGCGGCGCAGCACGTCGTAAAGGAAGGAGGAATCAGCCCCCTGCTTGGTGGTGCTGCCCACCTCCTCATTATCGAACACGCAGCACACGTTGGCGTGATGGCTGTCCCCGGCGGCTTTGAGGGCCTCCACGGAGGCAAAGGCGCACTCGATATCGTCCAGGCGAGGCGCGGAAACATATTCGTCCTTCACGCCCCAGACGCGGCCCTCCATGCGGTTATAAAGGAAAAGATCCGCGCCCAGGATGTCCTCGGGCGCGACGCCCGCGGCCTTGGCCACCTCGGCCTTGAAGGTATCCTTGGTTTCATCCGAGCCCCACAGGGGGAAGGTGTCCACGGCGGCGTTATACTTGTAGCCGTTGTTGATCTCCCGGTTCATGTGGATAGCCACGTTGGGGATGATAAGCAGATCCTTGTCCAGATCGACCAAAATCGTTTTGATTCCCTTTTCCGTGCGCGCCAGCACCCGGCCCGCCACGGACAGGGGGCGGTCAAACCAGGAGGACATGATCATGCCGCCGTAGCGCTCGGTGTCCAGCTGCACATATTTGCCCTTGGCGATCTCCGCGTTTTCCTTGATCTTGAAGGTGGGAGAATCCGAATGGCTGGCGATGAGCTGGAAGGCCTTGAAAGGCGCTTTGGGCAATGTAAAGGCAATGATGCTGCTGCGGTTGCGGGTCACATAATATTTGCCGCCGGGCTGCAAACGCCAATTTTCGCTTTCCTGCAGGGGCTCAAAACCCTCAAGCTCCCGGACGATGGTATCGATGGCGTGAAAGCCCGTGGGGCTCTTTTTGATAAAATCGATCAATTTCTGCGCGTTGGACATGGTTTTTTCCTCCTGTCGCCTCATTTGAATCTTTATACAGCATACCACCTTTTGCCTGCCAATGCAATGCTTGACAGACGGCAAATTTTCTGATTCAATAGGAAAAAAGCAGCGTTCACAGGAGGCATTGCCATGCAATCCACCTTTTTTGAGCAGGCCGTCCCCCAGCCCCTGGCCGCCCGGCTGCGGCCCCGGGACCTGGATGAATTCGCCGGGCAGAAGCATCTGCTGGGCCCGGGCAAGGTGCTGCGGCGGCTGATCGAAAACGACAGCGTCAGCAGCATGATCTTCTGGGGGCCGCCGGGCGTGGGCAAAACCACCCTGGCCTACATCATCGCCCGCCGCACCCAGGCGGAATTTGTGGATTTTTCCGCCGTCACCAGCGGCATCAAGGAGATCCGCACCGTGATGCAGCAGGCGGAGGACAACCGGCGCTTCGGCAAAAAGACCATCGTATTCGTGGATGAGATCCACCGCTTCAACAAGGCTCAGCAGGACGCCTTTCTGCCCTTTGTGGAGCGGGGCAGCATTATCCTGATCGGGGCCACCACGGAGAATCCCTCCTTCGAGGTCAACGGGGCCCTGCTGTCCCGGTGCAAGGTGTTTGTGCTGCAAGCCCTGAAAACCGAGGAATTGGTTTCCCTGCTGCGGCGGGCGCTGGATGATCCAAGGGGCTTTGGGGAAGAAAAGGTCAACATATCCCCCGACCTGCTGGAGATGATCGCCAATTTTGCCAACGGCGACGCCCGCAGCGCCCTTTCCACCCTGGAGATGGTGGTGCTCAACGGCGACGTGGAGGACGGGGTGACCACCGTGACCCAGGAAACGCTGGAGCAATGCATCAGCAAAAAGAGCCTGCTGTACGACAAAAAGGGCGAGGAGCACTATAACCTGATCAGCGCCCTGCACAAATCCATGCGCAACAGCGACCCGGACGCGGCGGTATACTGGCTGGCCCGGATGCTGGAGGCGGGTGAGGACCCCCTCTACGTGGCCCGGCGGGTGATCCGCTTTGCCAGCGAGGACGTGGGCATGGCGGACAGCAAGGCCCTGGAGGTGGCGGTGGCCGCCTATCAGGCCTGCCATTTCATCGGCATGCCGGAGTGCAGCGTGCACCTGACCCACGCGGTGGTGTACATGTCCCTGGCTCCCAAGTCCAACGCCCTGTATATGGCCTACGAGCACGCCAAAAAGGACGCCGTTACCATGCTGGCCGAGCCCGTGCCCCTGGTGATCCGCAACGCGCCCACCAAGCTGATGGAAGAACTGGAGTACGGCAAGGGCTATCAATACGCCCATGACACCCAAGAAAAATTGACCAGCATGCAATGCCTGCCCGACAGCCTGCTGGGCCGGGAATACTATCTGCCCACCGATCAGGGACTGGAGGCGCGATACGCCGAGCGCTTGAAGGAAATCAAGCAATGGAAGGAGACGCACAAAAAATGAAGGGCCTGAACAATATCGATAAGCTGTCCCTGGGCATTTTCCCCACCCCCGTTCATCGGCTGGACCGGCTGAGCGAAAAGCTGGGCATCGATCTGTGGATCAAGCGGGACGATCTGAGCGGTCTGGGCCTGGGCGGCAACAAGGTGCGCAAGCTGGAATATCTGCTGGCGGACGCCCAGAAGCAGGGCGCGAAGCTGATTTTCACCACCGGCGGGGCTCAATCCAACCACGCCATGCTCACCGCCGCCTGCGCGGGCAGGCTGGGCATGCGAACCATCCTGATCCTCAAAAAGCGCGGCGTGACGGCCTGCCGGGGCAATCAGCTGCTGGAGCGGCTGATGGGCACGGAGGTGCGCTTTGTGGACACCGACGACTATGCGGACATCTATGCCGAAATGGATCGCGTGGGCCAGGCCTCCGGCCTGCCTTATTACAAGATCCCCTGCGGCGGCAGCAACGCCCTGGGCACCCTGGGCTATGTGGATTGCGCCCGGGAGATCGGCGAGCAGGGCACGCATTTTGACCACATCGTGTGCGCCGAGGGCAGCGGCGGCACCATGGCGGGACTGGCCCTGGGAGCCAAGCTCTTTCTGCCCGGCACGCGGGTGCACGGCATGATGGTGGACACCGATCCATTTGACGTGATCACACCCCGGCTGATGAAAGAAGCAGCCGCTTTATTAGGGCAGGATACGGAGATCACAACCTCGGATTATTCCCTGCGGGACGTGTGCGGCCCCGGCTATGCCATCGCCTCCCCGGAAGGCAACGCCGCCGTTCGCCTGATGGCGGAAAACGAAGGCATCTTCCTGGACCCCGTATATACCGGCAAGGCCTTCGGCGGTCTGATCGCCCTGGCCAAGGAAGGGGCCTTCAAGCCCGGTGAGCGGGTGCTGTTCCTCCATTCCGGCGGGGCAGGCGGACTGTTTGCGGTGGAGATGCAATAATAAAAAAAGGGGCCGATAAACGGCCTCTTTTTCAATTGAATCAATCCCGTTTCAGGGCGCTGTCAAAGCTGAACGTGGAGGGCTCAAAGTTGATCTGGGTGGTGAACTCGAAGGCCTCCGCCGCGCCGACCATGCGGTCCATGCCGCTGTCCTCCCATTCCACGCACAGGGGGCCGTGATAGCCCATCTGGTTGAGCTCGCGGATGATGCCGTCAAAGTCCACGTCGCCGTGGCCCAGAGACACGAAGTTCCAGCCCCGGCGGGTATCGCCAAATTCGATATGGCTGCCCAGGATACCGGCCTTGCCGTCCTGGCGGAGCTTCACGTCCTTCATGTGCACATGGTAGATGTAGGGCGCAAAATCATGCAGGAAGGTCTGGGGGTCCACGCCCTGCCACAGCAGGTGGCTGGGGTCAAAGTTGAGGCCCAGGGTGGGGCGATGGTCCAGGGTTTTGAGCAGGCGCTCTGTGCTGTAATAATCGAAGGCGATCTCGGTGGGGTGCACCTCCAGGGCCAGCCGGACGCCGCACTCGTCATAGACGTCAAAGATGGGCGTCCACAGCTCCTTGATCTTCTGGAAGCCCGCCTCCACCATCTCCGGGGTGGTCTGGGGGAAGGAGTACCACATGGCCCAGATGGGCGAACCCAGGAAGCAGGTGACCACGCCCACACCCAGGATCTTGGCTGCGCGGGCCACGTTTTTCATCTCCTCGATGGCCCAGGCGCGGATGGCCTCGGGCTTGCCCTTGCAGTCGGCGGGGGCGAAGTTATCCAGCCGCGGGTCCCAGTTGTCCCCCACGCATTGGCCGATCAGATGGGCGGAAATGGCGCCGATGTGCATATCGTACTTTTTCAGGATGCCCTGCACCTCCGCCACATAGGCGGGGTCGGACAGCACGCGGCGCACGTCCAGATGACTCTGGGTGGCGATCTCGATGCCGTTATAGCCGATCTCATGCATCACGCGGCAAAGCTCCTCCAGCGGCAGATCGCCAAACTGGCCGGAGCAGATATTGACGGGGCGCTTGCTCATAAAAACAATTCCTCCTTTTTTGATAACGAAAACAGGCTGATTTCATTGTAATGAAATCGGCCTGTTTCGTCAATATATTTTAAACAAAAGAATGAAGCAACTCAAAAAATCACTCATTATCATCAATAATCGAAACTTTGTCGAGTGCAGCTTCTAATAGCAAATTGATCAATTCGTTGCGACTGCGATTAGTTTTTATTGATAAATCATCCAGACGAGCTATCGTTTCATCTCGCATGCGTACAGAAACGATTTTATGCCCGTCATCACCTCTTTTATTGCTTTTCTTTGTTATTTGAATTTCTGATTTCAAAACAGCATCACCTCTCACCATATTATATAATTTTAACTTGACAATCGAATTGAATACATATTATAATAATATAGTCATTATTTATATTCTTTACATATTACACATTTATAGCATAAGGAGATGGAGTAAAAATGAAAAAAGTACTGATTTTCTTGATGTGTATGCTTGTGTCCATCCCGCTACTTGGAGGAAATCAGGCATATGCTGCTACAACATTATCCTCTTACACTGCTACAATTAATGGAAAGACCGTGGAAATAACGCCAGGTATGATTACCCACGAAGCAGGCGCAAGCGTATGGAACAACAAATGCAAATCATGGGCGGTGGGATCAAAAGGCCCTAATAATACATCCCATGTATGTTGCGCTGGTTATGCAGCAGTGCTGTTCAAACAATTATGGGGAAAGAGTTTTTCAAGTTCAATTCCCAATTTGCTTGACAATCTTTCTACTGATCAAAGAAGAATCTCAGTTGAACGTCTTAAATATTTTTTTGAAAATGCTCAACCTGGAGCCTCTGTACGTTTTGACAAAGGAACAGGCACCTGGCGCACAGATAATGGTCATGAACTTATCTTTCTTGGATTAACCAGCAACGGCGGTGTGTTTTGGGAAGGAAATTTTAATGGTTTAGGAGCACGCCGCATATGGAGCTGCACTTGGACAGAGCTTTATAACCGGTTCAATGATCGCGGCTATATTTATATGCCTTATATCAGATATCCAAACGCTACCAAACTTGCTCCAATAAATCTCCCTGAACAGCCAACAATATCCGGGGAAACATATCCTACTGCATTGGCGAATGGAAAATCATATGGGTTACGGGGTACGATATCTTGCAAATACACTATAACAAATATTACTGCACGAATATATGATGCATCAACACGTGAAGTTGCAAAGCACAAAGATAAAGGGACTCCCATTGAAAAATCGGTTTCGCCAAATAAAACAAGTTATGCCATTGGTAATCCTACAAGTGAAACTATTAATTCAACATTAGAATTTAACTACTTACCTTATAACAACTATTATCGATATATAATTGAAGCAACATATACTAAAGATGGCACAAGCTATAAAACAACAGTTCTTGATAAGCCCTTTACTGTAGGAACTGTTACTCCTATATTGGCCATTTCCTCTGTGAGTGGTGAATATGAATTATCTGGTATCCAGTATTATCTTATAGGTCAAGAAATTCCTTTGAGAGTTGTTATTGAAAACAATTATGATGAAGATATAACTGCAAGCAGCACAATTGTAAGCTCAAATAACGCTATCGCATCAGTAAGTGGATCCTCCATCGTTATCGAAGGCTTTGGTGACGTATCAATTACAGCTACTAAAGGAAATAATACAGTAACATCATCATTTACTGTAGCTTGTAGTCACCCTACTTCAACATGGGAAACAATACAAGAGCCCACCTATACAAGTACTGGCAGAAAGATCAGAAAATGCTCAATTTGCAATGAAACCATCGCCACTGAAGATATCCCGGCTTTAGCGCCTATCAATGTTACCTCTGTTACCTTGAGCACTCATGCAGTAACGCTTGCGCCCAACCAAACATATCAGCTGTTCGTGACAGTCCTTCCCACAAATGCCACCTACCAAAACTGCCGTTGGCAGAGCAGCAATCCCGATGTCGCCACAGTATCATCCAATGGTCTTGTAACCGCAATAAGCGCAGGCTCCGCAAATATTATTTGCCGTTCAGAAAAAGACGATGGAACACTCGATATTGCCACAATAACCGTTGAGCCTTATCATGGAACATGCGGTGACGCATTGACATGGAGTTTAAACAATAACACGTTGACCATCTCCGGAAATGGCGATATGTATATCTATGCATATACCAATAATCAGCCACCGTGGTATGCTATGCGCAATAAAATCACCTCTCTGGTTATTAATAACGGTGTTACACGAATCGGAAGTGACGCATTCTATAATTGCTATAACCTTGTCAATATCTCTTTGCCCAATAGCTTGTTAACCATTATGGATGACGCATTTGCCCAATGCACATCTTTGGTTGACATCAGTCTGCCCAACAGCATCACCAGAATAGACAGTGGCGCATTCGCAGACTGTACTTCATTGGCAAACATCAATATTCCAGATGGTGTTGTAACGTTGAATGGCAGAACCTTTAAGAATTGCAATCTGCAATATGTTTACATTCCAAGAAATGTCGCAACAATCCATGCGGGAACATTTACCGTCTCCAAACTCAATACTTTGTATGTATACAAGAATACCGTTGGCGCTGCCTTTGCTCAGGCATACAACATCGCTTATGAATATCTTGATTCTGTCATGGATAATCCTGATTTGACGCTGCCAAGTGCTCTTATCATCATCGAAGAAGAAGCCTTCGCAGGCAATCCCGCCGAATGGATCAAGCTATCTGCCAAGGTGACAACCATTGGTCCCCGTGCCTTTGCGGATTGCATGAACCTGACGGAAATCTACATTCCCGAAACAGCAACCAGCATCAGCGCCACGGCTTTCGAGGGTGTGCCTGCTGGATTGACCATCTATACCAAATCGGGAAGTTATGCCGAGTTCTACGCAACGAATAATGGATACAATGTGCATATCGTACCAAGCAAAACAGCGGCGCAATGACGATATCAAAAGAGCCGGGGAAGCAATGAACGCTTCTCCGGCTTTTCCATATAATCTTTATTTCACGCTGAACAGCATATCGCCATAGGTGGGGAAAGGCCATTCGTCGCTGGGCATCTTAGTCTCCATGGTATCGGCGGCGGCTCGGAGCCAGCGCATGGCGGGCAGCACGCTGTCGCGGTAGAGGCAGGCGGCGCGCTCGTCGATGCCGCCGTTGACCTCCTGCAAGGCCTTATCCAAGGCGCAGCGGGCGTCGTAGGCCTCGTCCAGCAGCTTATTGAGGGTGGCCAGGGTATCCAGTTCATAGCGGGAGCCGCGCTTCTCGGTGCGCTCCTGCAATTCGCCGCAGAAGCGGCTGACGGCAGGCAGGATGTCCCGATCCGCCATCTCCAGCATGGTGACGGCCTCGATGTGGGTGACCTTGCAGTAATTCTCGGCCATGATGGCGCAGCGGGCGCGCATTTCCGCCCGGCTGAACACGCCGTGCCGCTCAAACAGGGCCACGTTGTGCTCGGTCACATAGCGTCCCACGCAATCCGCCGTGGTGGGCAGGTTGCTCAGGCCCCGCCGCTCGGCCTCGGCCATCCATTCCGCGCCGTAGCCGTTGCCGTTGAAGATGATGCGCTTATGGTCCCGGATGACGTCGCGGATCAGCTGATGAAGCTCCTTTTCAAAGTCCTCCGCCGCCTCCAGGCGATCCGCGTACTGGCGCAGGGATTCCGCCACGGCGGTGTTGAGCACGATATTGCAGCCGGATACGCTCATGGGCGCCCCGGGGGAGCGGAATTCAAATTTGTTGCCCGTAAAGGCGAAGGGCGAGGTGCGGTTGCGGTCCGTGGTATCCCGGGGGAAGCGGGGCAGGGTGTGCACGCCCACGCGCAGCAGGGTCTTTTCCTTGGGGTTCACAGGGCTGTCGCTGTCGATGGCCTTGAGCACATCGGTGATTTCATCGCCCAGGAACACGCTCATGATGGCGGGCGGAGCCTCGTTGCCGCCCAGGCGGCAGTCGTTGCCCGCGCTGGCCACGGAAATGCGCAGCATCTCCTGATAATCGTCCACGGCCTGGATCACCGCGCACAGGAAGATCAAAAACTGAGCGTTCTCCGCCGGGGTGTCGCCGGGCTCCATCAGGTTGATCCCCGTATCGGTGGACAGGGACCAGTTGTCATGCTTGCCGGAACCGTTGACCCCGGCGAAGGGCTTCTCATGCAGCAGGCACACCATGCCGTGGCGCTGGGCCACCTTTTTCATGATCTCCATGGTCAGCTGGTTGTGATCCGCCGCGATATTGACCACGTTGAAGATGGGCGCCAGCTCGTGCTGTGCGGGAGCCACCTCGTTATGCTCGGTCTTGGCGGAAATGCCCAGCTTCCACAATTCCTGGTTCAGTTCCTTCATGAAGGCCGCCACCCGGGGCTTGATGACGCCGTAATAATGATCCTCCAGCTCCTGGCCCTTGGGCGGCTTGGCTCCAAAGAGGGTGCGCCCGGTGTACATCAGGTCCCGCCGCTGATCCAGGATCTTGGCGTCGATCAGGAAATATTCCTGCTCCGGGCCGCAGTTGATGATGATTCGCTCCACATCCTCATGGCCAAACAGGCGCATGATGCGCATTCCCTGGCGATTGATGGCCTCCATGGAGCGCAGCAGGGGCGTCTTTTTGTCCAGCGCCTCTCCCCCATAGCTGCAAAAGGCCGTGGGGATGCACAGGATGCCGTCCTTGATGAAGGCGTAGCTGTTGGGGTCCCAGGCGGTATAGCCCCGGGCCTCAAAGGTGGCGCGCAGGCCGCCGGACGGGAAGGAGGAGGCGTCCGGCTCGCCCTGGATCAGCTCTTTGCCAAAGAATTCCAGGATGGCCCGGCCATCCCCCGTGGGCCGGATGAAACCCTCGTGCTTTTCCGCCGTGATGCCCGTCATGGGCTGGAACCAATGGGTGTAATGGGTGGCGCCCTTCTCGATGGCCCAGTTCTTCATGGCCTCGGCCACAGCCCCTGCCACCTCGGGATTGAGCTTATGGCCGCCGCGCATGGTGCGCTTCAAAGACAGATAAACAGATTCCGGCAGCCGCTGACGCATCACCGTGTCGGAAAAAACCATGGTGCCGAAAAGCTCCGTTTGATTGTTCATAAAAAATCACTCCATTCAAAGGCAAAAGGACATAAAAGGTGCAAAGGCATTGCTTGACAAGCGTTCAAAGCGTTTCTATAATATCATACTGTTATGGTATTTGCAAAGGAGGCAAACGCAGTGAATACGGAAAAAATGCAGCCCGTTCGCCTGAGCTTCCCCCTTGCGCCGGTGATCCGCCATCCTTGACATGCTTTTGTCGGGATGGTTATTTTTATGGAGAGAGGAAACATCATGCAGCAGACCATCATCATTCTGGATTTTGGCGGTCAGTACAAGGAGCTGATCGCCCGCCGCGTGCGCGAATTGGGCGTCTATTCCGAGATCTGGCCCTGCGACGTCGATATTGAGCGCATCCGAGCGGCCCGGCCCATCGGCCTGATCTTTACCGGCGGCCCGGACAGCGTCAACGCGCCAGGCCATCCCGCCTGCGATAGGGGGGTATTCGATCTGGGCGTACCCGTGCTGGGCATCTGCTACGGCATGCAATTCATGGCCCATGCCCTGGGCGGCGAGGTGCGGCCCTGCGAAAGCAGCGAATACGGCACCGTGGCCTGCACGCTGGAAAAGGGCAGCCGCTTCTTTGGCGATCTGCCCGCGGAACAGCGGGTGCTGATGAGCCATACGGATTATGTCCATCGCCCGCCGGAGGGCTTTACCCTTACCGCTCACACCGCCCTGTGCCCTGCCGCCGCCATGGAAAACGCCGAAAGGAACCTGTACGGCGTGCAGTTCCATCCCGAGGTGGAAAACACCCGCCAGGGCAAGGATATGCTGCGGCGGTTCCTATATGACATCTGTGGCGCGACGGGCGATTACAGCATGCAGGATTATCTTCAGCGGGCCACCCAGGCCGTGCGCGACCAGGTGGGACAGGAGCGCGTGCTGCTGGGCCTTTCCGGCGGCGTGGATTCCTCCGTGTGCGCCGCGCTGCTCAGCCAGGCCATTCCGGGACAATTGACCTGCATCTACATCGACCACGGCTTCATGCGCAAAAATGAAACGGAGGAAGTGCGCCGGGCATTCGCGAACCGCAAGCTGGATCTGCGGATCGTGGACGCCAGCGAGCAGTTTTTAACGGCTTTGCAGGGTGTCACCGATCCCGAGCAAAAGCGCAAGATCATCGGGCGGGAATTTGTCCGCGCCTTTGAGCAGGCCGCCCGGGACTGCGGCCATCCCGCCTTCCTGGCCCAGGGCACCATTTATCCCGACATCGTGGAATCGGGCAAAAACAAATCCGCCGTGATCAAGAGCCACCACAACGTGGGCGGCCTGCCGGCGGATATGGGGTTCAAGGGCGTGGTGGAGCCTCTGCGCGGTCTCTTCAAGGATGAGGTGCGCGCCCTGGGCCGCATGCTCAAACTGCCCCGCGCCCTGGTGGAGCGTCAGCCTTTCCCTGGCCCTGGCCTGGCCATCCGTGTCATTGGCGAGGTGACCCGCGGAAAGCTGGATATCCTGCGCGACGCCGACGCCATCGTCCGCCAGGAGATCCGCCGCAGCCGCGCCAAGGCGGATCAATACTTCTGTGTCCTCACCAACGTCCGCTCCGTGGGCGTCATGGGCGATTTCCGCACCTACGAATATACCCTGGCCGTCCGCGCCGTGCGCACCAACGACTTTATGACCTGCGAATACGCTCCCCTCCCCCACGCCCTCCTCTACAAAATCTCCAACCGCATCACCAGCGAGGTCCAGGGCATCAACCGAGTGGTATATGACATCACCGGGAAACCCCCGGCGACAATCGAGTGGGAATGAGTGCCGGAATGGCGAACCCCCTTATGCCACAACGCTTTCAGCCCTCTCCAAAGTGGCTCTGATAAAGAAATGATAAAGTTTTCCGGAAAAAGGTCACATCGTCCCCATGTCCGGTGGTTGTGGGGTTGAAAGACCGAAAACGGAAAATGGAATCAAGAAAAACTACAGATTTGTATGATTCAGCCCTCCGCTGTGGATTAATCATCCGCAGATCGGAGGGCTTTTTGTGTCAGTCTTTATTCTTCGGTTTTCGTTCCACAATTCGCCATTGTCGCTCTGCTTCACTTCGATCGCAGAGCTCT